>JADGNW010000471.1 GCA_017883315.1 Blastocatellia bacterium
AAGAACTTGCCGTTTCAAATCGACCTCAACGTGAGCAAACCCCGTCTCGCGCGGAATGGGTCGGGACGCCGCATTCAAGGCCTGGAGCTCGGCTACAGTCAGCTTGCCGGTTCGAGGCCGGCCTTCCACTTTCTGGAACGCAATCAGGCCGTGCTTTGAAGCTGCGTTCCATTTGCCGTCAGTCCCTTCGATCCAATAGCCAAGGTCGGCCAACCGTTGTTGAGCTTCGATAATCATCGCGCGCGTAACCCGTGCCTTCGTGTCGGGTTTCCTCCGCCGCGATGTTTGGGTTGTTTCGTAAGGTGGTCCGCCCGTCGACCCCGCGACGCTTGTGACGGTCGTCACACTCATTGTCAAGGCGAGGCCGGCGATAAAAACGCGCACGATTGCGAAAGAAGTCCGCCTCATAGTTGAAGTATAACGGTTGCCATTCGAGAGGCACTAGTAGTCAGGATGGTTTGATTGCCTCGAGATGCGAGCCCGGCTCACTCAGCGGGCGTTGACGACTTGAGAGGCGACTCCGCCGATGTAGACAATCTTGTGATTCGAGAAGCCCAACTCGGCGGCGTTGTACAACTCCTCGATCAAGCTGGGTCCATAACGCGAAAGGAAGTAGTAGACATTCAACTCCCGCTCTTGAAGATTCTTGTCCGGACAGAGTGTCGTGAAAGCGCGCTCGATTTGCCGATACACCGTTTGTTCGCGGTGCGCGCTCGCATGAATAAAGCGCGTTCGCAGATGCTCGAGCTGATACATCATCTTGGCGCGAGCCGTTTCCAGCGGATCACTCAACGTCGAGTCCGTTTGTTTTATTGCCTCGTCGAGTTTGTCGAGGTTTTCGTTCAGCGTTCGCTCAGTCTCGGTGAATGCATCGGCAATATTCCGATCCAGGCTTTGCTCGACGACCTTGGTGACCGCAGGATGCAGGCCATCGAAGAAGTCTTGCAGCGCAAGCCCGTACTTCTTCATCGTCTTCTGATGACGGCCTTCGACGATCGTGAAGCTGGCGCGCGGCAAGACGCAAGGTTCCTGGCGGCCAAGCGTTTCATAGACCGCTCGTAGCTGCGCGAAGTAAGCGATCTCCGCCGGTCCGCCGATATAAGCGGCAGTCGGCAGCAAGTAATCCTGGACCACCGGCCTCAGCGTCACGTTAGGGCTGAAGCAATTCGGACAGCGAGTCGCGAGCTCGACAAGCTCGTCCTTGCTGAACGAGTGGCCCGAACCTTTTACCGTGAAGCGACCATCGTGTTGAGTGATCGCAGCGCGGCGCCCGTCGTCCATGATGAACAGCGGAACCATGTCATCGGAGACGTGAATCTGCGCGTGGTAGCCGGCTTCCTCGAGCTCGCGGCTGCGCGCGACAAGAGCGCGGGCGATGTCATTTGATTTCTGAAGCGCCTCGATGTATAGCGGAGCCGCGACTTGTTTCAGCTCTTCATCAAGCGGATCAAGCAACACAACTCCGTGATCTCGAAACAGCCGCGCCATCAATTGAGCAAATGCGTCCGAGAAACCGACGCCCTGCGCGTAGCTCTCTCGCAGATCTCGCTCGAGCGAGGGCATGAACTCAGAAGCCGCGAGGTTCGCAATCAGTTCATCGATCGTCGCGTTGATCCCATCGCAGAGCTCGACGCGGCCAACCGGCTCATCCGCTTTGTGACCGCTTGCTTCGTATCGAATCTGCTTCAAATGCCCTTCGCGATCGATGATGCGACAATGGTTCACCTCTTCGTAATCGTGGTCTTCGCTGGCCACCCAAAACACCGGCGCCGCTTCCACGCCTTGATCGCGCAGACAAGCGGCGAGCTTGATCACAGTCAGCGCTTTGTGAATTGTGTAGAGCGGCCCGGTGAACAAACCGGCTTGCTGGCCGGTGACTATGGCAACCGATCCGGGACGCCGAAGCATATCGATGTGCTTGAAGGTAAGCTCCGGAGAGCCGACTCGGCGATTGATTCTCTCGAGCGCATCAGGCACGCGCTTGCGATCGAACTGCTGCTCGCCTATGCGGCGAGCGTGATCGGCAAGCGGCTCGACCGAGCGGCCGTAGTTCGTATAGAACCGCGCCACCTTTTGGTAGTCGTAGAGAAAATCGTTGAACAGCCGAGTCGTGCGCGGGATCTCGGTGAACCGAAGCGCGTCGGTCAGCTCATCGGCAGCAGCTTCAAGGTCTTTGCAGTCGGCTGTCATTTTCGATTGCGGATTGCGAATTTCGGATTGCGGATTTCAATTCGGGATTGTGCGAAAGTGTTGGCACGAAATCCGCAATTCTTCTTCACTCCTCATTCAATCTCCGGGAAGAGTCCTGTTTCGCGAATCACCGCCCGAATTCTCTCTCGATCTGAACTGCTCACTGCGGCAAGGGGAGCGCGCGGAGGACCGCCAACGAGTCCGAGCATTTCCATCGCGGCCTTCAGCCCAGGTACACCGAGACCCGCGGTCACGATGTGCGACAGAGGCGCGATGCGATTCTGAAGCTCGCGTCCGCGCTGATGATCGCCCGCCTTCACTGCTAGAAACAATTCGACGCACGCTCGCGGCGCGGCACATGCGATCGCGAGCACCGCGCCCGTTGCTCCCATCATAAGCGATGGAAAAAGAATGCCGCCATTCCCAACCATTACCTGAAACGAAGCCGGCGAGCGGCGCAACGTTTCCGAAATCGCTCCCATGTTTCCCGCGCTATCTTTTACTCCGATGATGTTCTGGTGAGCCGCGAGCTTTGCGATGGTTGCGGATTCGATGACGACTCCGGTGTTCTGTGGGACGTTGTAAATCAAAACAGGAAGAGGTGATTTATCAGCCACCTCGGTGAAATGGCGGACAAACGCTTCCTGAGTCATCGACGCTTTGTAGTAATACGGAGTAACTACAAGAGCAGCATTGGCGCCCGAGTCCGCTGCGGCGCGCGCGGCCTCGATGGCTGAGCGCGTAGAGAGTTCATTCACTCCTGCGATAATTGTGTGCTCGCTTGCAGCACCGCGTTTGATGGTTTCAATCACGCGAGTGCGTTCTTCAGTCGAGAGATGCACGACCTCGCCGTTCGAGCCTAACGCAACATACCCGGCAAGCCCGTCCTCGTTGTAGCGCGCGATGTTTGAAGATAGCGCGGCGTAATCGACGTCGCCACTCTCGTTGAAGGGCGTCGTAACCGGCGGGAATATTCCGCTGAGCTTGAAATTCGACATTCTGGTAGACATTGTCCTACGTTCGAGTCCGACGCTCAGTTTCAGACAACTGCAAAGTTAAGTTGGGATTATAGGTGCCGACAACTCTCCGGCGCAACGTTTGAGCTTTGCGGTCCTTTGCGGTCCTTTGCGTCTTTGCGCGAAACAATACTCAACGCAAAGACGCAAAGGACCGCAAAGACCGCAAAGCAAGTGCGCGTCGTGACTTTGTGTTTAGCTGCGCGTTGGGTTATCAATAGCCCTGTGAAACTGATCTTCATGGGCACGCCCGAGTTTGCGGTTCCGTCGCTCGAAAGGTTGATAGCTGACGGACACGACATCGCGGCCGTGTTCACTCAACCTGACAAGCCGGCAGGCCGAGGCAGGCACCTGCATACACCGCCTGTGAAAGAACTCGCGCTCGAACGCGGCATCGCTGTGCATCAGCCCGCGAAGATCAAAAGCAACGACGAAGTGCGCGCGATCTTCGAAGCCATATCGCCAGACGCATGTGTGGTGTCAGCTTACGGAAAGCTCCTGCCAGATTGGTTACTCGCAATTCCTCGACTCGGTTGCATCAATGTCCACGCGTCGCTGTTGCCGAAGTATCGCGGCGCTGCGCCGATTAACTGGGCTATAGCTAATGGCGAGCACGAAACGGGCGTGACGATCATGCAGATGGACGCCAGCATGGACACAGGTCCGATGCTCGCGATAGGCGCAATCACAATCGGCGACGAAGAAACCGCGCCGGAGCTGTCTTCCAGGCTAGCTCGAGCGGGCGCAGAACTCTTATCGGGAACTCTTCCTCGTATTGCGCTAGGAGAGGTAGAGCCCGCGCCTCAAGACAACCGCGAGGCGACCTATGCTCCGATGCTCAAACGCGAAGACGGTTTGATCGACTGGCAAATGAGCGCTCGCGAGATAGCCAATCGCGTGCGTGCGTTTCAACCCTGGCCGGGAAGCTACACGAGCTTTCGCGGGAGCAAGCTGATCATATGGCGCGCGCGCGCGTCTTCCGAAATGGCATCTCACGAAGACGTTGATCCCGGCACTGTTCTGAGCGTCGAGGACAATGCGATGGTGCTCGCGTGTGTCGGATCGAGCGCAATACTTGTTGAAGAAATCCAGGTTGAAGGCAAGCGTCGAATGTCGGCTCGCGAGTTCGTGAACGGCGCCCGGTTGAAACCAGGCGACCGAATCAACTAGAAATAATCTGGCACAGGTCCAACTAAATCGTTCACGGCTGAGGGTCCTCTTCTCTCGATTTTTCTCCCCGCTTGCACTTGATACGTCAGTACCGTACCCTGTGACAGGGTAGTATAGTACCTACGCATAGAGCAGGAACTTGCGAAGGGAGCCGCCTTGAGCAAATCGCCCGAAAGGCTCTACAGCTTTTTCGAGACGCCGATCTTCATGAGGCAGATCGAACAGCGGGCATCGATGAGAGTGCTCTTTGCCATCGAAGACGACTTATTGAAAAACCCTGAACGTGGAGATGTCATTCAGGGCACGCACGGAGCCCGGAAAGGCAGAATAGGCGATCCGGTTTCCGGGAGAGGGAAGCGAAGCAGTTACAGGTACATATATGCGTACTTTCCCGGCTATCATCACATAGTCCTCTTGCACCTGTTTGCGAAGAATGACTCGGCCGACCTATCGGCCCAAGTGAAAAAACAACTAGCTCAGCTTGTGAGCCAGATAAAGGAAGCGATCAAATGAGTGGCAAAGTAAAAGCGAAACGAACCGCGTCCACGCGCAAGCATGTGACCAAACGCAAACGAATGATGACGGACAAAGAGTCTGCCGACCTACTTGAATCAGCAAGCCAAGCGCTTGCGATGGTCCAAGGATCAAAACTCATTGGCGGACGGATAAGCGTACGCCAAGCGCCTGCCCAACCGCGGGCACGAGACAAGAAAGACATCGTTGAGCTTCGAGAGCGGCTTAACTTTTCGCAGGGAATGCTAGCCCGAGCTCTAAACGTCAGTCCGTCGACTGTTCAAGCTTGGGAGGCTGGGCGCCGAACTCCTAGCGATGCTGCCTTGAAGCTGCTGGCCATTGCCGAGAAGCACCCGGAAGCCTTATTTGATTCAGTATAGATCGTGCCGAGTCAGTGAAGAATTCCAGAGGAATCGGGCCACTGGGAATAACAAAGAGGAGGATTGGAAGCAGACGTTTTTCGAATCGCATATTGCATGCCCCGACCATCTTTTGCTCTCACA
>JADGNW010000472.1 GCA_017883315.1 Blastocatellia bacterium
AATCTCCGTTCGATCTTTCACTTGATGAAGCTCGCGGTGCCTCATCTCGAGCGCTCGCGCGGCAACATCGTAAACGTATCGAGCGTAACCGGACCGCGCTCGTTTCCCGGCGTGCTCGCCTATTGCACGAGCAAAGCCGCGCTCGATCAGTTGACTCGCTGCGCGGCGCTTGAGCTTGCGGCGAAAGGCGTTCGCGTCAACGCCGTGAATCCCGGAGTCGTTGTAACCGGGCTGCATCGATCGGGCGGAATGAATGAAGAGGCTTACGCCGCGTTTTTGGAGCACAGCAAGACGACTCACCCGCTCGGACGAGTCGGCAAGCCTGAAGAGATAGCCGACTTGATTTATTTTCTCGCGTCCGACCGCGCGAGTTGGATCACCGGAGCTACCGTGAGCATCGACGGCGGCCGCGCGCTTACCTGCGCGAGATGAGGATCTTGTCGCTAAGCAACATCGACGTATAGTATCTTTCAATCAATCACATTTCAGGAGGCAAGAGGTGAAGAGTATCAAGGTTCTGGTCGCAGTGATTTTCATCGCGGCGATAGTCGTCGCGCTTTCGAGTCAGACGTTCGGCTATCCGCCGTTCCTGGTGAAGGCCAAGAAATTTGGCGCCAAGGACTGCACGTTTTGTCACGTTGATCCTGACGGCGGACCGCCCTGGAACGATCGCGGCAAGTGGTTGATCACCGAGAAGGAGCGACGTGGCGCCGAGACCGTAGACGTCGAATGGCTGGCGGACTACAAGCCCGGCAAGGTCGCCGATCCGAAGCCCGCCGACTCAGCAAAGCCCCCCGATAAGGACGATAAGAAACCTTCAACGCCCGCTGCCCCGGCTGGAAAGGCCGACCCGAAGACCTTTGACGATTACGTCGGCGAGTACGAACTTCCGATGTTCACTCTTGTCGTCACCCACGAAGGCGACAAGCTCTTCGGTCAGCCGCCAGGCGACAGAAAAGAGGAGTTGAGGCCGGAAGAGGACGGAACCTTTTCAGTCACAAATGTGAACGCGACGCTCAAGTTTGTCCGCGATGAAAAGGGTAAGGTGATCGAACTTCAGGTCAAGGCGAACGGCGAAGAAATGAAGGGCAAGAAGATCAAGTGACGTTCGTTGCATGCTGGAACAAACCCCTCAGCGTTTGAAGTGTTGGGCTGCCGGGGTGCTGCTGCTCGTCTGCACTGGCGGTTGTCTCTGGCGAGGCCAGCGCTACAACACCTTCACAACTCGGACGCCTCTCAGCCAAAACGAGATTCTGATTCTGGGGTTCATGGGCGGACGCGAGCCCTGGAACAACGACGAGCGTGGCGTGCGCAAGCTTGCGCTGAAGCTGCGATCGATGAACCTGCCTGACGTTCACGTCGAAACGGTCGAGAACAAGAAAAGATCACTTGCAATAGAGTTGATCACCAACGCGTTTGATCGCAATCACGACGGCAAGCTCGATCAGCAGGAGTGCGCTTCAGCACGGCTAATTCTCTACGGTCAAAGTTTCGGCGGCGCAGCGGTGGTCAAGCTCGCGAGACAATTGAAGAAGATCGGCATGCCGGTCTTGCTGACGGTTCAGGTCGACAGCATCGGCCGTGACGACGCGATAATACCTTCAAACGTCGCCAGCGCAGTTAATCTGTTTCAACGAAATGGATGGTTCATTCGAGGCGAGCCTGAGATCCGCGCTGAAGAACCAACGAAGACCACGATCATCGGCAACTTCAAATACGACTACAGCCACAAGAAGATCGACATCTCGAAAGTTTCGTGGATGAAGAAGTCATTCAGGATTGCTCACACCAGAATGGAACACGATGCTGACGCATGGGAGAAAGTGGAGGAGTTGATTATGAGCGCGATCAGGAAGCGAGGCGGTTAGAGTACCTGCTTTAGCCGGCGTGTGACGCCTCGGCCGACTAAAGTCGGTACTCTGAACGCCCGCTTCGAGGTGCCGAGTTTTCCAATGAAGCTACTTGCCGTCGATCGAGAAAGCGTACAGTTTGTTGTTTGCCTTACCGACTCGCAGCATCTGATAACCCGAGCCGACATAAACCACGCCGTCGGCGACCGTGGGTCCTCCTCCGACCGCGCCGCCCGTGTCGAACTCCCAGACGATCTTGCCGCTCTTCGCGTCATATGCGCGGATGAAATTTCCTGACGAGCCCGCAAACACCAGCCGGTTGTCTCCCGTGCCGGTCACCGACAGCGGGCCGAAGTTCGAGCGCCCATCGGGGTTCATCGTCTGCCACAGAATCTTGCCCGTCGCGCCGTCGAGCGCGGAGACCGACCCCTGCTTAGGATGATTCGAGATGCCGACGTAGACGCGCTCGCCGTCAGTCGCGTCGCCGAACTCGATACCGCCGAGCATGCCACCGGGCCCGACTTGCGTCTTCCACACAAGGTTTCCATCCTTCGGATCAACCGCGTAGAACCAGCCGCTCTTCTGTCCCGCTCCGATCAGCTTCTTTCCGCCCGCGCCCTTGAATGAAATCGCAATGGTCCCGAAGTCGAAGTCCGGACCACACTCTTTCGGGTTCTGCACACAGTTCATATTCCACACGTCACCGTGCTGGGCTTGGTAGGACCACACCATTTTACCGGTGGCCAGGTCGAGCGCCACAATCGCGTCGGACATCATAGATTCGGGTTTGGTGTAATCATCGCCGGTCGTAAAATAGAGCCGCTTTTCTTCTGGGTGAATCGATACAGTTGACCAGACACCCACGCCTGAAGGCCCGAGGACTCTGCGGCCGAGTTTATCTTTACCCTGTTCCTTGGGCTCTTCGGTCACGGTGTAGAATCGCCACACCTGTGCACCGGTCTTCGCATCGAAGGCTGCGACGCCGCCGCGAAATGTGCAGCATTCATACTTCGGATTGCCGGCCATCACTACTTCTTCGCGCGAGGAGATGCCGATGTACACGCGACCGTTGTAATAAATCGGCGCGCTTGTAGCGATGGTCATCGGATGAGGGTCGGTCTTGGTCTTCCAGATCTGCGTTCCGGTCTTGGCGTCGAGCGCGAACAATCGAGCGGACACGTCGGCGAAGTAGATGACGCCGTCCGCGTAGGCCGCGCCGCTTCGCGAGGGTGCGCCTGATTCAAACTCCCAGATCTTCTTGCCGGTCTTCGTGTCTACGGCATATTCCTTGCCGTCCCACGAGCCGAAGTAGACCACTCCGCCTACGACTGTCGGCTGGCTTGAGACGTCTGCGCCTACTTCAAAAACCCATTTTGGCTTTAGACGGCTGACGGTGGCCGGCGTGATTTGCTTCTCGTTCGGGTTGTAGTGCGAGCCGGCGAGGTCTCGGCCATACATAGGCCAATCGGAAGATGCCTGCCCATTGGCGGCGCTCGTTGCGCTGGCTCGCGATCCGCGCGGCGCCGAAGTTTGTCCGGCGGCGAACGTCGCCGCTATCGTGCAGAGCGCAAGCGCGCAGGCTATCAGGGGAGTCTTTATGCGCATGTTGATCCTCTCATTTTCAGTTGTGGGTGTGGGCCTAAAGAGAAGTGATTCTATGCGATTGACGTAGGTCTTTCAAGAAACAGTCGTCAGATTGCAGTTTCTGCTTGAGAAGCGCGGGCCGTGTTATACTCGACTTTGGAGAAATTCATATGTCTCAGACATTGCCACTCCCGCCGCCTGGATTTGAGGCGCTCTCCCGGGAAGAGCAGATCGACTACGTCCAGTCTCTGTGGGACCACATAGCGGCGCAGCCGGATAAGGTTCCCGTTCCTGACTGGCATCATCAGATACTCGCGGAGCGACTAGCGCAGTATGACGCGAGTCCAGATGAGGGAAAGACCTGGGAGCAATTCGAAGAGGAACTCGCCGGAGATGCAGGTTCGCTCGAGTGACCTATGAAACGTAGGGTCTCGATTCGACCAGAAGCTCAGAGCGATATCAAAGAGGCCATCTCTTGGTATGAAAGCCGGAAGCGCGGCCTTGGCATCCGTTTCAAAGATGAAATTCGAACCACGTGCCGACGCATTAGCGGCAACGCTCTGATGTTTCCCGCAATCGATAACAGGGTTAGGCGCGCGCTGCTTAGGAGCTTTCCATACTCCGTGTATTTCATGGTTGAAGCAAAGGCAGTTGTGATCCTCGCTGTTCTGCATCAGCACAGACACCCCGACAGTTGGAGGACGCGGTCGTAACACGCACGAATGCGCGCTCTCTCCATTCCAAGATTCCTCCTTCCGCGTTTAAGCTTCATCCCCTAGAATCTCTGTTATGCGACAGAAGACTGCGGCCATCGTCGTAATAGGCAACGAGATCCTGACCGGCAAGTCTGAAGACAAGAACGCCAGCTTTCTGATCACCGAACTGTATGCGCTCGGAGTCGCGCTCCGCCGCATAGTGATCATCCCCGATGAAGTAGAGACCATCGCAGCCGCCGTCCGTGAATGCGCTGACGGGTTCGATTACGTGTTCACTTCAGGTGGAGTCGGTCCGACTCACGACGACGTGACTATCGAGGGAGTAGCTCGCGCGTTCGACTGCGAGGTTGTGCGGCATCCCGAGCTCGAAGCGATGTTGCGCGGCTACTTTGGAGACGGCATCGATGCGGCCCG
>JADGNW010000088.1 GCA_017883315.1 Blastocatellia bacterium
CTACACTCGGCACGGGACGCGAAGTGTTTAAGTCAGAGCGATGATTTAGTTGCTAATAGACCAAAGCCGGGCGGAGTTTCAGAGACTGTTGCTCGATGAAAGAACGGGAGCGTGAGATGAGTTTGCAAACAAACGAAGAGGCGAGCCGGTGAGATGAATGGGCGGCAGCATTCTCGCTTCGGCTTATTTGCGAAATGAAAAAAGCGGTGGCGAGTTGTGACTCGCCACCGCTCTCAAGTTTACTCGTTGAGCGCGAATTAGAACTGGAAGCGCGCTCCGAATTGCATTTGGAACACCGGGCCGGGAGAGTTAGTAAGCAGCAGCTTGCCAACTCGCGCCGAGGTCCCGACGTGATCGATCACCGAAAGGAAGTTGGGATTTGTCGGGCCGACGAATCCACAGTTTGGAGCGCTGCCCGAGCAGTAGGTAGTTGATGTTCCAGCATACTGCAGGTTTTGCAAGTTCAGGAGATTGAACATGTCGAGCGTGAAGACCAGTCTCTTGTTCTCCGAGAAGTCGAAGTGTTTCGCACCATGCACGTCCACGAAATAAACAGGAAGGTTGCGGAACCCATTACGCGCAAACGGGACGCCCGGACCTGAATACGGACGATCCGGACCACCGCGGTCCTCGTTCGGATCGGTGATGCCGGAGCTCGCATCAACCGGTACTCCGGAGAACATTCTGATCGCAGCCGCAGCGTCAACCCCGTGGGGGAGGAAGAAGACCGGATTCACGACGAACTGATGTCGCCGGTCGAGAATTGAATCGGCATATTCAGGCGCCAAGTTGAATGCGTTTTCATATCGGAAGCCTGATGCATCGCGCTCGTTGTCGTCGTTCGTGAGATTCTTCGATAGCGTGTAGAACGCGTTGAACTGGCCCCACTTCTTTTGGAACTTAGCACGCAACGTGAGCGCGCGATACAGCGACTTCGCGGTCGACTCGCGCACAGTGATCGCTCCCAGGGTTGAGATTGGGCGAATGCACGCACCTGGAGTTGCCGCGCATTGAGGCACTGCGGCCGGATTCCGCAAGCCGAAGAACGGTCTCTGAGCGGGATCCGTCGTTGTTGAACGCAGTATAGGCAAAGGTAGGTTCAAGTCACGGTCACGCTCTAGATTGACTGTGTGAACGTAAGTGAAGTCCGCCCCGACCGTGAAACTCTGGCTCATCTGCCGTTCAATGCCAATTCCAGCCTGAGTCGCCTTCGGGTTCTTATAGTCTTTCGAGTTGAAGATCGGCGCCGCGCCGATGAACGGATCGACCGTCAAGCCAAGGGCGGCAGCGACTGCGGAAATTTTATCCGCCGTGATGTCCGGAAGTTTGTTCAACGGGAAGTTGTTCAGATCGATTCCAATCAGCTTCAGTTGCTTGTAGATCGTGTTTTGCGAAGCATTGGGGTTACCAACCGGAATCTGCAGCGGAAGCGACACGGATAGGTCGCCGGCCGGAAGCCGCCAATTGTTGTCTGCTCCGGCAAACAGCAGTAGCGGCGTGCGAGCGAAATAGATGCCGCCGTAGCCGCGAATGACGGTCTTGCCGTCGCCCCACGGATCCCACGCAAAGCCCAGACGCGGGCCGAACTGTTTGGCGTTATCCGCAATTTGGGTCGGATCAGCAGTGTGACCGGACGGGAAGACAAACCCCTGGACTTTGTTTAGCAGCGATGGGTTGTTGGCCTCAGGAGATGGATTGTATTGTCCTTCCCAGCGAAGCCCATAGTTGATCGTGAAGTTCGGGCGAATGCGCCAGGAGTCCTGCGCAAAGAACGCTAGCTCGTTCGTAGCGTACGAAGCCATCAGGTTCCCGATCTGTCGCGAGAAGGTCACCGCTGTCGAATCAAAGCGGTTTGGAATTGTGCCTCCGAGCGACAGGATGTCGAGAATCGTATTGACGTTGGTCCCCGAGCTTGCAGATGTGGAAACGCCGAAGGTGCCCTCCTGGTTGAAGCCGAACAGTTGGCTGATGAAGATGTGGTTGTACTCACCGCCGAACTTGATGGTGTGAGCGCCCTTTGACCAGGTCAAGCTGTCTGCAACTTGAGTGCGCTTGTCATACTCGAGATTCTGCCCGAGGAACGAAACCGTGCCGTCGTTGCCGACGCCCGTGCTCAGCAACGGTTGGATGGTGTTGGCGGGCCGCGGACGGTTTTCCTTCACGAACTGACCGCGAAACTCATTTACCATGTTTGTGCTGAAGAAGCTGGTGAATTGTCCTACCACTGAATTCGAGCTGTCCAGTTCGGTTCCGTTGTTTGAAAGCGCGCTGATTGTTGTTGGGAACAGCGCGTTTCCTACGGAGTTGGCGTTCAGCGCTTCGTTCTTGCTGTAGCCGTAACGAACATTGAACCGGTGATTGCTGCTGATCTCGTAGTCAAAGCGGCCGGTCAAGGCTTTAGCATCGTTGGTTTGGACGAAAGACTGTTGCAACGACTGGAAATAACTAAACGCCTCTTGCGTGTTTGCAGCAGGCGTGGTGAGGCCAAGGCTATCAAAGAAGACCTGGCGCTTGTTTCGGAAGCGCTGTTGCTCGTAGGCAACAAAGAAGAACGCTTTGTCTTTCTTTATGGGGCCGCCGAATGAACCGCCAAATTGTTGTTGCGTCGGCGCTGGCGTGACTTTTACCGGCGGTCCCGCGGCGGGTAGTTTGGAATTAATGTCTTGTTCTACCTGCTTGAAGAAGTTGTTGGATTTTGCCCATTGCTGCGGACGGATGACATAGAAACCCGAGCCGTGCCAGCTATTGCTTCCAGACTTGGTCACAGCGTTGACGACGCCTCCGGTTGAACGGCCAAACTCGGCGCTGTAGCCGGAGGCCACGACCTGAAATTCCTTGATCGATTCTTGCGGAATCGTGAAGGCGTTGTTGGAGCGCTCGCCACCGCGGATGCCGCCGAAGAATGGCTGGTTGTAATCGACGCCGTCGACGTTAACACTGGAGTTGATGCCGCGTTGTCCGGCCAATGAGATCTGTCCGCGAGAAGGGTCAACCTGTGCCGTCGGAGTCAGCGTGACGAAGTCCTGAAAGCGGCGGCCGTTGATCGGAAGATTCTCGATTGCCTTCTGATTCAAAACTGTTTCAGCTTCCGACCGAGTCGTCTGAACCTGGATTGCGCCTGCTGTGACGTTGACGACTTCCTGCACGCCGCTGACGCCGAGGGCGATCTTGACATCGATCGTACGACCGACGAGAACTTCGACGTTGGTGACGGTCGTCGCAGCGAAGCCGCTCGCCTCCGCCGTTACTTTGTAGACGCCCGACGGCAAGAGCACGAGCTGGTACAGGCCGTCGTCTCCGCTCTTCACGGTCTGGTCCAAGCCTGTCTGAGTGTTAGTAGCCTTGACGGTAGCGCCGGAAATCGCGGCGCCTTGATTGTCGGTGACGGTGCCGGCAATCTGGCCCGTGCTTGCTTGTGATTGCGCCATCGCCGGAACCGCGCTGGAGCAAAGACACAGTGCCAGCAGCACTACGCAAAGTGAGTGGAATGGTTTTGGTTTTGACATTTCCTGCCTCTCCTGATGAAAGATTTGGCCCCTGATTTACGAGTGATCTGTGCTTGCGCCAGAGACACTCAATATGTCGGTGCTAATTGCGCGGCTATGTCACGCCGGCCGAAGAGAGGTTGGCCGCATTGCGAGCTGAACTGAAAGCAGCGGTCTCCTCCCCTATTGTCATACAGCGATTAGTGCAGCGAGGCTCACAACTGGAAGACCCAAGCTTAGTTTAGTTCTGCCGCCTTCTCGTGAGCTGGTCGCATTGCCACAATAGATCAACCTGAAACGAGCGCCCCGCGTGAAAATTAAAATCGACTCTTAGACTGGCAACACGTAGCGGACTCCGCGCCTGCCGGTCTCACTGGCCGCTTTTTCTTGAAAGAATTAAACAAACTGCCTCGCGGGTAAGGGACAGGCTACTTCAAGGGCAGAGTTCAAGTCAAGGAAAATAGATGTTAATCTGGCGGTCCTGCCAAGCCCAACAAGCTGGGCCGGTCAGGTGCCTTCCCGCCAACCGGAAAGCTTGCTTATCTGCCCAAAGTGGCGCGACTTAATTTTGTAGCGATTCTCACAGAAGCATTGAGTTGCCAACGCGATAGTCGAAGAAAAGCCTGACGCCTTTTGGACCGCCGCGGTCTACTTGGCGCGTTGCCCCTGAACTTCGATCACGGCTTTGTAAGTTCCAGTGTTGTCGGAGAGATTGCCTTCGTTAACCGACAAGAACAGCAATCCATCGCGCGCGGCGTTGAACTCGGAGGCTCGGCCGATGAAGATAAAATCATCATTGTCTGCGCCGATAACTCCGATAAGCGCTCCGGTCGGCTGGTCAGGCACGAGCTTCTTCGGATCGGGCAGATCGGTTATTCCTTCCGGCCCCGTAGAGCGCCCGCTGGTGGGATCTAAGATCACAGTGCCGCTTGCGCTGATGCGAATGCGGTCGCCGCGCTTTACTATTAGCCCGGTGCTAGTCCAGTCGCGTTTGCCAACCACGTCGACCGTAACGGTTTTGACTGGTCCGCCTGGCTTGCGAGTCAGGCGCTCGCCCTCGGCGCTGTCGGATGCCGGCGCGGTTGACACCGGCGCAGGAGTGCTCACCTGCTTTTCGACCTTATCGGGTACGGTGGGCTCGGGTTCCTTCGCGGGCGGCGAAGCTGGCTGTGAATCAGGAGGTCCTACCTCGCGCGGCTGTGGTTCGGCGGGCTGCGTGTTTCGCGCCGGTGTTTCGCTTGCTCGGGCGTTGCTGGGCTTTGTCTCGGGCGCCGAATTATCGATCACGCGGTGAGAAGGCTCGGCCGGCTGTGTCGTGACACTCGCCGTATCACCTGAGGAAGCCGCCGCGGAATCGAACTCTATTCGGGCAACGTCGCCCATGTAGACGGTGGCTTTGCTTAAGGAGCGGCCCGAGCCGGTATCGAGCATCACTACAAACTGATCGTCGGCGAAGCTCGTGACCTTGCCTTTGAGAACGCTGCCATTCTTCAGGTGGAGCGTATCCCCCAGCGTCATGGGTACGACAACTACAACGGTGATCAGCGATAAGAACAAAACCTTTCGCATCGTTAGGCCTCCGCGATTGATGAGTTTTCCGGGATGAATTATTGCCGAGCGCATGAAACGTGAACGCTTTATCGTGTAAGAACTATTTCTCGCCTTCGCGGTTGACTCGATCATTGTAGTCTTCTGAGGAGGCTGGATCGAGTTCCCATCGATGTCGATCGCGTTCCTCTACTTTTTCAGTGGTGTGGAGAGGTTCGTTGTCTTCGTAAGTCAGACCGACGGCCTCGCCCAGTTCATCTACCACGTCCTGATCGGGCGTTGGAGAGGATCCGCCCACGGTCTCGTCGCCGACGTCGGCGCCAGCCCAATCGGCATCGATGTCGCCGCCGGAAAGCGTGGGTGTGCGCGAATGGTGCTCGCGAAGCTCGCGCTTGAGCTGCTCGCCTCCTGAAGCCAACCGCTGTGCTTCAGCGAACTCTTCCGTCACTTCTTCGCCTGCCTGGTACTGCTCACTCTCTGCATCGCCCGCGTCTATGAATTCTTCCCTGACCTTGTTCGTCATGAAGGGTTACCCTTTCGCTTGATTGCTGCACTCTCCAAGCAAAAAAGTCTAGCACAGAAACAAGGCGAGGAAAACTGATGGCTTCTTTCTTCGTGGGGTTGTGGTTGAGTACGCTTGCAGGCAGGAGTGCAGGATGAAGAAGGGCGAGCCCGGCTCGGCGCCGGACCCGCCCGGTTATGGCACAGGACTACGCCGCCGCTGCGATTACGCTGGTTGCAGCCAGGCCTTTCGGACCTTGCGTGATGGTAAACTCAACACGCTGTCCTTCGTTGAGCGTCTTGTATCCGTCGGCCTCGATGGCAGAGTAGTGAACGAACACATCGTCGCCACCTTCCCGGGTGATGAACCCGTAGCCCTTCGTCGCGTTAAACCACTTAACAGTTCCTGTTTCTCTCAATGCTTTCTTCTCCTTTTCATCTAGAGTGAATTGCAGAGTGATGATCAGAGCCAAAGCAAAGAGCGTCTGCGGTCAAACTTTCAAACGCGCAAAACCTTAACTTCAACTTCAGTCCTCCTCACACTACTGCTGAACAAAACGCGCCAATCCTACACATCCCGCAACAGGCTGTCAACTAAATTGTGCATTTACCATCTACCTCATAGCCCGAGTCGTGATGGCCCTCGAAATTGACAAAGCTTACCGACCCAGGCCAACTGATCCTGATATAATCCTGATATAATGATGATGTGCGCAACGTACTTTTTGAGTCCTTCCAGGTAAACGAGGAGCGGATGTAGTGCGGTACTTGAAGCTTTCGATCATAGTGTTCTCAGTGTTCGCCTTAGCAACGACCCTGCCAGGCGCCGCGGTGCTCTCACAAAGCGGGCGAGGACGACCCAAGATACCCCAACCGTCTCCGACGACTTCTCAGCCCCTGCCGATTAGCGTGCCGGCGGCGACCTCGGTTATCAAGCAAGAACAAGCGGGCAATACGTCTCGCTTCGCCCTGCGTAATGGAATGACGGTTGTTATCAATGAACAGCACGCCACCCCAATAGTGGCTGCTGTAGCCTGTTTCAAGGCAGCACCGTTAGAAGAGCGGGAGATAAAGGGCGCTGCGAAACTTATCGAGCGTTTGATTTTCAACGGAACCGCGCAGCGTCCGGGAGCACAGGCGCTGCTCGAACTGCGCGCTCTCGGGGCTTCCTTCGAGGCTGGCGCCTCACACGGCTCGGCCAATTATTCAATGGTCGTTTCACCCGGCAAGCTAAGAGAAGCGTTGGCGATTCAAGCGGACGCTCTTCAGAATCCATCACTTGACGACGAGGCTATACGCAGAGGAATCCCGCTCGTGATCGAAGAGGAGAGACTCGGCGCTGCGCGCGAAGGTGAACCGACTTCATCAATCGCGTTCACAACTCGCACGCTGACGCCGGACAAGAGCGAACACGCTGTCAGTCGACTGATGAGCTTTGATGATCCGGCGGCGTATTCAATGGGACGGCTCATCGACATTGCATTTACCGGTTCGCCCTCGAACGTGCCCATGAACGTGGATACATTGCGCTCGATGACCCGTGAACAGCTTCTGGAGTTTTATCGAAGCCGCTATCGGCCGGAAAATCTGGTCGTCTCGATCGCCGGCGATGTCTCGACATTCGACACCCTCGTTCAGATTCAACAACTCTACGGAAGTTTCGGAGAGCCCTCGCAAAGAACCGATAAGAGTAGCAAAGTCGGAGAAGTTGCAAAGAGGACCACCTCCTCTACTCAGAAGGCTCGCGCAGACGCTTCACCGTCCGAGAACTCTCAATCGCGCGCGGAGGCTGATAAGCTTCAGCCGAATCAATCCCCGGAGAGCAGACCAGCGACGGCGCAGGATAAATTGAGGTACGCGGCGGAGCGCGCAGACATAACTCAATCGATCGTGAGCGTCGGGTTCCACGTGCCGGGAGCGGAATCGAAAGACTCGGCGGCAGTTGAAGTACTCACAGCGTTGTTGGGTCAAGGCAGGGGATCCCGCTTGAGCCGTTCTTTGATCGATGGGCAGATGATAACGAATCGCATCGAATCTAACTATCTTGCGCACCAAAAGGCCGGGCTGTTAACGGTCCAGATGTGGTCCGCTACGGACTCTCGTGAAGGATCCTCGATCGACAAAGCCGAATCGTCGTTCTTCAAAGTCCTGGACAGTGTCCGCCGTGAAATACCAACCGAAGGACAAATAGCCCGAGCAAGAACGGTGCTGGAGAAGAGATTCCTCGATGAGACCGGAACATATTTGGGTCGCGCAACTGCGCTGGCACAGGCCGAAGCCGACGGAAGCGGGTTTCGCTCAGCACTCGATTACCGAGCGCGCCTTCGAGCGGTGAGCGCGGCGGACGTGCAGCGTGTTGCAGCCGCGCACTTGACGATTGCAAACACGTCGATTGCCGAATACGAACCTTTCTCCGCTGCAGCGCGCACGTTCGATTCGGACGCGTTTGCGAAGACGGTGATGTCGTGGGCGCCTGGATTCGCCCAGCCAGTTGAGAACGGCTCCGCTCGACCGGCTGAAGGTACTGCCTCGCTCGCTCCCGTGCGGCAAGGCGCTGAACGCCCGGCGGAACAGCGAGCCATGATCGAATCAGTTCAACCGCTCCCGATCAAAGACTTCTCTACGCTCAACGGCCCAAAGGCATTCGTGCGTGAGGACCACTCTCAGCCTAATGTTACGGTTGCAATTCTGTTTCAGGGCGGGCGAGTAACCGAAGACATATCAACGAGCGGCACTACCGAGCTGATGCTTCGGTCAATTCTCCACGGCACACCGCGGCGGACTTTTTCTCAGGTCACCGACGAGCTCGAGCAACTCGGAGCAGACGTTCGGATTGTGGCTGAGCCTGACTTTTTTGGCTTCGTTGTGAGCGCGCTCTCGCGCAATGCCGACCGCGCGGTCAAGCTCGTGCGCGACGAAATCGAAGAGCCCGCCTTCAGAGACGAGGACGTCGCGCGCGCAAGACTCGGCCAAATCGCATCGATTCGAGAAGCGCGTGACTTGAGTGTTTTGCGTTCCCGCGAGTTGCTGCTTCAAGCGCTATTCCCGGGTCATCCTTATTCACTGCCGCCGCACGGCCGTGAGGAAGTTGTCGCATCGCTCACTAGCGACAAAGTGCGCGAATGGCATTCGCGCGTGATGAAGCGCCAGCTCCCGATCGCGATCATCGTTGGCGATACGGATGGCTCGGCTCTGGTCTCATCGCAGATCGCTGAAGGTTTCAAGCGAAGGGACATCGACGCTGCGACTCCGGTGAAGATACCGCAGACTGCGAGCGCAGCGGAAAAGATTGAGCAGCGTCGTAGCGAGCAGACGAGTGTTGCCATCGGGTTCACGGGACCAAAGGCAGACAGCGGGGATCTTACAGCGGTGCAGTTGATCGAAGCGGCGATGAACCTCGAAGGAGGCCGTCTGTTGCCCGAGTTGCGCGATAAGCAAAGCGTGATCTCAGCGGCGGCGCTTGATGATGAAGAAATGTTTGTCGCGGGCGTGATCTCGGCGTGCGCGGTAACGTCTCCTGGAAATGAGCAACGCGCGCGAGCGGCACTACTTGCCAAACTAGAAGGATTGGCGCGCGGTGGGATGACGACTAGTGAGTTAGCAAGCGCGCGAGCGTTGACCGCAACCTCGCAGCTTGCGCTGCT
The DNA here is from genome assembly GCA_017883315.1 of Blastocatellia bacterium. Classification (GTDB taxonomy): domain Bacteria; phylum Acidobacteriota; class Blastocatellia; order UBA7656; family UBA7656; genus Onstottus_A. The sequence goes on from JADGNW010000088.1 coordinate 9,179, forward strand.
TCAATCGCAAACGCAACACGCGCTTCGGTACGCGCGAGCGATCTTCTATCGATGGCAAGTCTCTGACGTTGATAACTTCGGCGAGCAATCGTCGAAGGTGTCCGCCGATGACATAACGCGAGTCGCTTCGGCTTACTTCAAAGTGGCCGCTGCGTCCGCCGGTGTAGTTCGCGGTACCGCGCCAGCGCCGATCCTGTCGCCACCAAAGCAAAACTAGACCAATCTCACCGCAAGAACCTCACCGCGAGCCAGCCGCCACACCTTCCTCTCCCACGACTACGAGGAGCCGAGCGCCCTCTCTCGTCACTCGGTAGCGAGTCATCGCTCTGAGGTCTATGACGATGCGCACAGCACCGGGCGACGGCTCACCCACCCTGACTCGATCCACGAAACCGCCGACGACCGGAATTGTCATGCTTCCGAGGTTGCTATGCACACCGGCAAGATCGATTACAATACGAGCTGGTCCGGTCAGCGTAAAGTCTTTGAACTCGACTGTCCCGTCCGTCTCGACCGCAACGCGAAGCGCCCCATCGATCACGCGAGCGCTCACGGAACGCACGACGCTGGCTGGAGCCAGCGCGCGTTCGCTTCGGGTGCTCACCGTTGTTGAGCCATTCCGGCCGTACACGTTCGTTGGCTCCGCTGTCTCTCCAACAGGCTCGGGTCTTCTCGTTCGAGAAGGACGAGCCGGTTCTCCCTGAGCAGGTTCCTCATCTGTTATCTCGCGCCGGCGTGATCCTGAGCGGCACCTCTTCGCTGCATCGACGTCGGAGATGGTTGCGCCTTCGGGAAGTATGAAGAACTCAACGCGGCGATTGAGTTGAGCTTCGCCCTTTTCCTGCGGGCATGTATCGCCGAAGTTGCGAACGGTTATTCGAGCCGAATCAACGCCCTTCTCGGCGACCAGGTAGTCGCGCGCGTTGTTCGCTCGAGTCAGCGAGATACCGACGCGCTCGGATGAATCGCGATGGCCGTCGATAACCAGCGCGGCTCGCGGGTCCTGTTGCAGCGCGAGCGCGATCTGATCGAGACAGGCCTTGTGCTCGTTGTTGATCCGCGCAGAGGTGAACGGGAAGAAGATCGGACCGCAAGGTTTGACTATCTCGGGACGTCGCGGAGGCGGCGGGATCTCTTGCACAGTGATTGTTGTGACACAGCTACTGCCGGGGCACGGTTGCTCACAACGCCTCGCATCGGTCGTGACCATTGCTTGACAAGTGACCGGACCTGTTATGCCGGTCGTGTTCAATGTGACTTCAGTTCCCGTCGTCGATGAGAGTCTTCCGCCGGTGGTCGTCCATGTGCACGTCGTTCTGCCCGGGCCGGTGATCACCGCGCGCAGGGAAACTCGATCGCCTTCAGTCACCGTGGTAGCTGACGCTACGATGCTGCACGTGACTGCGGGGCAAGGTGGCTCGGTTATTTCAAAGGTTGAGGCGCATGTTGATTGCCCGCTCGACACGCAACCGGAAGGGTGATCGATGCTTTCAACGCTAACCGACACTGTTACGCTAACGGAGTAGCGTCCGCAGAGGAACTGCGCGGTTGACACGTCAACAGTCGCGCCGTTGCCGTTCACAGGTACGGAACGCCCCTGCGCGTCTCTAACTTCCCAGCGATACTGATAGCTCGCTTTCGCATCGGGATAACCAGGAGTGGTCGGCTTCACTGTTAGCGTCAACCGGTCGCCTCTCGTGACCACGCTGGCAGACTCCTCCAGCGTGCAGCTTGGCACGGGCGGGGGAGGGCAGCCCTTTCGGGTGCCGATCGAGAAGAAACCGACAAAGCCGCCTCGCTCACCTTCGCCGAACTCCATAGTTTTCGGCTTGCACTCGATCACCGGAGGCGGTGGCGTCGGCGGCGGGCAATATCCGCCATCCTTGCTAACGCTGCCATTGTCGTGAGAGGACTTGACGACCTCGGTGCACTCGAGCACCGAGAGCGTGCGACGGCTCGCGGCGTTCAATGCGTAACGATAACCGCCGCCAAAAGCGATCGACCCATCTCTCAGAAAGAAGCGCGCACCAACGGTCAAGTCGAGCGGATTGATTCGTTCAAGACTGAGTGTTCCGCTGCCGACGTAGACGGTGCTTGCCAGCTCGGCAAGCAACTCAATGTGCTTGTTCACGGCAAACGAAGCGCCGCCACTTACCAGAAGTTTGTCGCGAAGGTCGAGCACCTTTACGCCGCCCGACTTGATGTCGCCGATGTGAATGTAGCCAATATTCTCGTAGAACCTCAGCCGATGGCTTGACGTCTCCTGGCCGAGAATCAACGTTGGTCCGTACTCGTACTCACCGTTCGTGCGGCCTCGCGCTCGGGCGCTGTCGTCGCGAGAGATTGGAATCTTGACGTAGCCTGCGAGCGCCATGCTGAACCAATGACGATTCGCATCGATGAGGTTGTACTTCGAGCCGACGTAAACATCTCCAGAGCCGTTCGCGGATTCGCGAGTTCCCAACACGGGTCGCCCCAGTCCATCGAAGCCAAGAAAATCAACTACACCGAAGAATGGCAGATCGTTAAAGAAGTTCGACTGGTTGGAGACGATCGCGGGTCCGAGTCCGGACACAAGAGGTCCACCGGAGCCGGCGGGCGAAATGGTGCTCACGCCGTTGAGTCCCGCAGGCGTGCCGAAGCGGCCTAACGCCGGCAAGATGCCACCGGTATCGACTCCTGTTCCCGGAAACACTGCCGCAGATTTGCCGCGCCCGCCAACCGGCGGACCTAGAATCTGAACGGGATCACCGTACAGCCGCACGGCGTTGTATTGATAGCCGCTCAGCAGTAGCGGATTTTCCGATGTGGTTTTCTGCCAGGTGACCCAGTCGACCCACAACTCCCATCGATTTGTAAGTCCGACGGTGAAGTTGAACGGTGCTTGATCGATACGCAGGCCACCGGGGTCGCGATCGTATCGATTCCAAAACGCGGCGAAGTTGAACTCGCCTTTGTAGAGCGTGCGCGTGGAGAATGTATTAAACATCCCCGTGCCGCCCAGGACTGTCGATGTCCTTTGTTGCTCGGCGATGTTGCCGAACCGATTCTCCTGCGCCAGTGCCGCCCCGCCAATGAGGAGCAGCGTTAGAACAAGCGTGCTTGTCTTGAATGTTCGCATCTTTGCCTCTCGCAGCATCCGTGCACGATTTGGGGAATTCGTAACACCACGCAGCGACATCTATCGCAGCTTGGGCGCGACTCAAGTGTTGTTATCTTCAGACTGTGTCGAGCGAGTCTCAGTCGCGCTCTTCTTATCCCCTTGCGCTGTAATCGAACGAGCGTGCGGATTTGTAAAACCGCCTCTCTCACTTCGGCAGCCGCCTAAGTCTTGGCGGCTTTGCAGCCTGAGCGCGCGGCAACAGGAAGCCTTTATCGGTGAGTCCAAAAAGCAGAAGCTTAAACGTCACATCGCATTGGAATCTGTGTCAACACAAGTGACTCATGCGCGACTATACCCTAAATTTTTGAGGCGTCAATTCCCCGTGCGGGTAAGCGGAGTGGTTTTGGGAAAGTTGGTAAGGGCCTGCAATAAAAGAAAAAACGGGGCGATCCGAAGATCGCCCCGCTGGTTAATCCGAGAGGGTTCTCAGAATTATTGATTCGCCGAAGCGGTGAGCGTTTCCGGCTGAAGGATCATTCCGACCGGCTCACCGGGCTTCTTCGCGCGTCGTCGTGGCGCGCGTCGCGCGGGCCTCTTCTTCTCAACTGACGGCGCAGGCTCCTCAGTCGTGATGACCTGAGGTGTGGCCCCGGAAGCGCACTTCTTCATCGAGTCGATCTTAGAAGCATTGCTGTCGGCGGGCACAATCCAGAACTCGACTCTGCGATTGAGATTCGGATCGCCTGAATCGTGCTGGCAGGTGTCGCCAAAG
>JADGNW010000473.1 GCA_017883315.1 Blastocatellia bacterium
CGACTCCAGCGATGGGAACGTGGTGTTCGTGAACGCGCTGACGGGAGACTACCTGTTCTGTCAGAACGGAGTGCCGATCGCGAGCGGGACAGGGACGCTGGTCGCGCACGGGTGCAACTTCCAGATCGACCACACGAAGGGGACCCGTAAGGTGCACATCCAGGGAGACACCTCGGCGAACAGCGGAGCGGGGTCGGGAACGGCTTTCATCCAGAAGTTAGGAGGAGGGTTCGTAGTACAGATCACGGACAGAAACATGAGTAACAATGCTTGTACGTGTTCGCCAGGAGTGCCGCCTCCTGCGCCGAGTAAGTAGGGATGTGTGTCATACCCACCTCTCACGAGGTGGGTATGCGGGAAGGCAAGCGCATGCGGCGCGGTCTGTAGGCTGGAGCATCAGGCACCCACCTCTCACGAGGTGGGTATGGAGAATTGAATGCGAGGGCACCCGGCGCGTCTGTAGGCCGCAGCATCAGGCACCCACCTCTCACGAGGTGGGCATAATCGCAGACTGGACGGCCCTCCGCTACTCTGCTACGAGCGCTGCATACATATCGGGGCGGCGGTCGCGATAAAACTGCCAGTGAGTTCGCACTTCCTTGATCTGATCGAGATCCAGGTCAGCTACAATCAACTCATCCTTATCCTCGCTGCCCTTCGCCAGAATTCGTCCATCGGGGTTGCAGAAGTAAGACGAGCCGAAAAACTCGCCGATATTCCAGGGCGCCTCGGTTCCAACTCGATTGATCGTCCCAACAAAGTAGCCGTTCGCTACTGCGTGAGCGCGCTGCTCGAGCTCCCACAAATAATCCGCGTGTCCTTTCGTCGTAGCTGACGGGATGAAGACGATCTCAGCGCCATTGAGACCCAACGCGCGAGCGCCTTCAGGAAAGTGACGGTCATAGCAGATGTAAACTCCAATGCGAGCGTACCTGGTTTCGAAAGTCGGGAAGCCAAGATTGCCCGGTGTGAAATAGAATTTCTCCCAGAAGCCCGGCAGACAGTGTGGTATATGAGTCTTGCGATACTTGCCCAGATACTTTCCATCGGCGTCGATCACCGCGGCGGTGTTGTAAAACAAGCCAGTCATTTCTTCTTCGTAGATCGGAACGACTATCGCCATTCGGTGCTTGCAAGCGATCTCGCACATGAGTTGAGTAGTTGGTCCGTCGGGAATGCGCTCGACCAGATCGTACCAGTGCGGGTTCTGCTCAGCAGGAAAATAAGGTCCGTAGAATAGCTCTTGCAGACAGATGATCTGCACGCCCTTCTTCGCAGCGTCGTCGATCATGGCGACGTGCTTATCGACCATCCGCTTCTTGATCTTCTCAAGGCTGCTGTCAGCGGGTTCTTCATTGGCGGCTTGTATCAGTCCGCATCGAACGATTCGTGACATAGTCGGTTCCTCTTTCCTGTGTACCGTAGACTGTCCAGTCTGCGGTGGTTTTCAAACCCAGGCGCAGACTGGCACTCTACGCTCTTCTTTCAAGTCATGCGCAGACTGGACAGTCTACGCTACTCTCCGCCCGCCAGCAGTTTTGCGAGATGCTCGCGAGCGGTTTTGGTATAAGGGTCATCGGGTGCGACTTCTATTGCTTTCTGGAACTGCGCTTTCGCTTCTTCTTTCTTTCCGATGCTCTCGTAGCATAAACCAAGGCTCGTGTGAACGAGATTCTGATGGAGATTGCGGACAGCCAGCTCGCTGAAAGCGGCGATGGCTTCTTCGTAATGCTGTGTTTTCATGTTCACATCGCCCAGGGCGTATCGTAAGACGGGATGATCCGGCGCATACCGCTGGGCGATGTGCAGTTGATCGAGCGCTTCGGCGTAGCGCGCTTGCCTGGTCAGCAACACTGCCAGGTTTATGCGCGCTTCCGGATAGGTTGGGTCGCGCTGTAACGTCTCGGCGTAAGCCTGTTCCGCGAGTGCGTCTTTCCCTTCGCGGTCATAAGTCCACCCTAGATTGTAGCGGGCCTTGGTATCAGCCGGCGAAATCTCCAGCGCGTGAAGGAGCGGTTGCTCTGCCTCGCTGAGCCTATTCTCGTTTATGTAAGTAACTCCGAGGTTGTAATAAGTGTCGGCGTACGGCGCGCCATACTCGATCGCTTTCAAGTAAGCCTGCTCGGCATCGGCAAGCTGTCCTTGTTCTCTATGAACGTCACCCAGGTTCGAATACGCGTCGTAGTATTTCGGATTGATGTCTATAGCATCGAGATAAGCTTGCTCTGCTTCCGCGTACTTATGCTGATCGAAGTAGTAGGCCCCGATGTAATTGTGAAGGAACGGCCATCGCGGAGTCACTTTCAGCGCGTTGTTTGTCATCGCCAGCTCGCTCTGCCACGAGAAGTTCTGATAGAACGTGAGGCCGAGAAGCACGACTGCTGCAATCGCAGTCGCGGTTAAGAAGGCTCTTCGCCGGTGCGCGGGGAAACGGTCGCTGATCCGCTCGAAGGCCATCGCTATCAAAATGCAAAACCCAATCGACGGCAGATACAGATAGCGATCGTGCAATAGCGACTCTTCAGCCCTGAAGGCTTTCAGATTGAACACCGGCACCAGGAATATGATCAGAAAGGCAAGAGCGCGCCGGCCGGCCGGCGAGGAGCGAACCAACCAAATCGCGACTGCGACTATCGCGGCGGCTGCGAGCGCTGCTCCAAAGAACCGAACGTCCGACACCGATAGCACATACCTGTTGCCATACATCACCGCCAGGGGAAACGGAGCGAATAGCATTCGAGCATAACTGAGCAGGATCGACGGAATAGTGATCAATACCTGCATCGCCGGTATCCCCAGAGAATTGGGTTCGTCCTGGCGTAAGAATCCCAGCACGTAATAACGCATACCGAGATAAACCACGATCATCGCAAAGAACGGTGCTGTGCGCCTGGCAGCTCGCACGATGGTCCGGCCCACCGTTTCTCCCTCGAGTCTTTCGAAGGTTTCACGAGCGATGAGAAAGAAAGGCAGTACGGACGCTACCTCTTTGCTCAGCATGGCCGCCAAGGCAAGCGCGATACTCGCGCCAAGCACTATGAGCTTTCTTCCTTGTCCGTGATAGTAGCGTTCGTACAGCAGCAGCGAGGAGAGGATGAACACGGCGGCCAGTGGGTCGGGCAACGCAGCCACCCACGCGACAGATTCGCTGTGCACCGGATGCACACCAAAAAGCAGCGCCGCCGCCATCGCCACTTCAGTCGAGAGGTTCCATTGGCGCGCCAGGCGATACACCAGATAGACGACGCCGAGATGAACGATGATTGAGAACAGGTGCCACCCGAAGACTTCAAGCCCGAACAGTTGATGATTGATGATAAGCGCGATGTTGAACATCGGACGGTAGTAGGGCCCGACGGCGGTCTTGTCACCCGAGTTCAGGAACTGCCAAACACCCTGCGTGAACATCTTAGGAATGTTGCTCAACGAAGAAAGTGTTGGGTTCTTCAGAATTTGGAGACGGTCGTCGTAAACAAACTGTCCATCAAGCGCATTCAGGTAAGCCAGCGCGGTAATCGCAAGGATGCCCAGGAGCAGAAGCCGTTCCTGGTTCTTTGAGCGGGATCGCTCGCGCGCTCGTTCACGGCGTTCCTTGCGAGCGGAGGCAGACTTGGGTTCCGGGTGCGCCGACTCTCCTGGAGTTGTCGGCCGGGATTTCTTTGTTCTTTTGTTGCGGGCCATCTATCTGTTTGTTTCCCAGGCAGCGGTTGCTCTGCGGGTCTGTAGTCACCATCGCATGAATTTCGTGATCAATTCTACTACTTTAGGATCGTCCGGGAAGATCACCGGCGTGTCTTTGACGCGAACAGTTCGATCGCCCGCGCGTCTTACCTGCGCGTGAACCGGACACCCGCAGGCGCTGTAAATAAAGGTCATATCGCGCTCCTGGCCATCGGGCCATACGTCGCGGACGGGCTGGTCTCCCGGTTTGACTCTTGCCTCGATGATGGAACTGGGATTGGTTGAGCCGTCGACTGTGGACGCCCCCACCATCATTGTCAGGGTCTTCGGCTGAATTGGCATAGACGTTGGATTGATCTTGGCGCGCCAGAGCACCTCGCCGGTTCGTTTGAAGACCAGTTGTCCGCCGCCCGGCTTCTCGCTGCTGACATGCATTGACATGTGCAGCTTGCCGTCGGGCGTTGGCTCGCCGTACGCGTCAAGGACGGCGAAGGTCCGTCCTTGTCCGTCGTCGGGTTGGTATTTTCGTTCGACCTGGGTCAAAGCTTCGGCGATGGTCGGGATCTTCTTGCCGAAGTCCAACTCGACTGTCACCATCACCGATTTTGCGACGTCCATCGTTACGAGGTCCGATGGGGGCGTCGTCTGCTCGGCCGTTTTCGCGGGTGCGGGTTGCTGAGGCGCCGGGCTGGCCGTCTGCTGTTTCGGCGGCGCATTGTGTCCGCAGCCCCACAGGGTCAAAAGAGCAGTGAGGATGATAGCTCGCCAGCCGATGCGTGGCGCTCGAGTCGCGTTAACGTTGCAATTGATCATGAGACCTACCTTTTGTTAGCGTTGCTGATTGCACGCTAAAAATACCAAAGAGCCCACTCGAAGAGCAACGGTACTGGACAGCCCCAGTTGACCGTGGTACCGTGCGGTCTCTTCAGAAACCAGGTTTATCTTCAATTACAACGCTGTCCGGAGAAGAACATGCTGCTTGAGTTACTCGAAGGAGGCAGCCCTGAACACGCCGCGATCCACACTCCCGGGGATGGAACTTCAGTTACCTACTCTCAACTCCGTGAGCAGGTAGAAAGGCTCTGCGCTCAACTCAACGCTCTGGGTCTGGGCCGGGGCGACCGCATAGCGATCGCGCTGCCGAACGGGCTCGAGATGATTGCTTCATTTCTGGCGGCAGCGGCGGTGGGAACGGCGGCGCCACTTAATCCGGCATACACGCTGGGAGAATTCGAGTTCTATCTCGAAGACACCGGCGCTCGCGCGATGATAGTCCCCTTTGGAGGCGGCGACGTCGCTCGCGCTGCGGCAGGTGCCACAACGCCGATTATTGAAGCGAGCATCGACCGCGAAAGAAAGGTCCAGTTCTCAGCCGCGACGACTGCCGGAGCCGCGAGAGAGAGAGAAGATGTAAACCCAGATGACATAGCCTTGATCCTTCATACGAGCGGTACGACCAGCCGTCCGAAGCGAGTGCCGCTGCCTCATCGAAACCTGATGATATCATCTAGCAACGTTGCGGCCAGCTATGCTTTGACTTCGGAAGATGTCTCTCTTTGTGTCATGCCGCTGTTTCACGTGCACGGTCTCGTAGCTTCGACCTTCGCGACACTGCTCACCGGCGGGACGGTAGTCGTGCCGCCTCGGTTCAACCCGCTCTCGTTTTGGGCGATGGTTCGGGACCATCGCGTAAGCTGGTACTCCGCAGTTCCGACCATTCATCAAGTGCTGCTCTCCAGAAGCAAGGCGGGCACGAAGCCGGCGGGCGCCGAGCAGCTTCGCTTCATACGCTCGTGCAGCGCGGCGCTCGCGCCGCAGACGATGTCGGACATGGAAGAGCGATTCGGCGCGCCGGTCCTCGAGGCCTACGGGATGACTGAAGCGGCTCACCAGATGGCTTCGAATCCGCTGCCGCCGGGCTCGCGAAAGGCAGGATCTGTGGGGCAGGGAACGGGCGTCAGCATTGCAATACTGAATGATGCGTGCGACTTGTTGGCCACTGGCGAAACCGGAGAAGTATCTATCAAAGGCCCCAACGTGTTTCACGGTTATGAGGGAAATCCGAAGGCCAATGCCGAGGCGTTCACGGGCGGCTGGTTTCGAACGGGCGATCAGGGTTATCTGGACGAGGATGGATACTTGAGATTGACCGGACGGATAAAGGAGTTGATCAATCGCGGTGGCGAGAAGATTTCGCCGCTCGAGATCGACGCGTTGCTGCTCACCCATCCCGCGGTCGCCGAAGCCGTGTGCTTTGGGATACCGGATCGAGTTTACGGCGAAGCTGTGGCGGCTGCGGTGGTGCTAAATGGCTCGGCGACCGAAGCGGAGTTGATCGCGCACTGTCGCTCGTCGCTTTCTGATTTCAAATGCCCAAAGGTCATTCACATCGTCCAATCGATTCCACGCGGCGCGACCGGCAAGATCCAACGTAGGAACGTAGCGGCGGAGATCGGCGAGCGTTGAAATTCGTAGTCATCAACCGACAATGCTGTTTCAATATGCAATCGGAGCCATCGCCGGCGCGTAGTTGTACAAAGGATAAGCACTGTCAGTTTGTTTGAAACGATTGTAGGGTCGCAATGAGATTTGCAGTAGTCGGTGCGGGGGCGATAGGCGCGCTGGTCGGCGCGACGCTGGCAAGATCCGGCGAAGACGTGACGCTGATCGCGCGAGGACCACACCTTCGCGCCATTCAGGAACGCGGCGTTCGGATTCGCGGTGCAATCGGAGACTTCGAAGCCAAGGTTCCGGCTACTGACGATCCAGGCTCAGTTGGCGCGGTTGATGTCGTCCTGCTCACGCTGAAGGCGCACAGCCTCACACAAATGGCGCCGAGACTCGCGCCGCTAATCGGACCCGACACTGCGGTTGTCAGCGCGCAAAACGGAATACCCTGGTGGTACTTCTATCGCCACGGCGGACAGTGGGACGGAACCCAGCTTGAATCGGTTGATCCGGGTAGCGTCATCAGCAAAAGCATCGATCCTGCCCGCGTGATCGGGTGCATCGTGTATCCTTCGGCGATCATCACCGAGCCCGGAGTCGTCGAACACATCGAAGGGACGCGCTTCTCGCTTGGCGAGCCCGACGGATCAAGGAGCGACCGATGCCGCCGGATCGCAGACGCTTTCATCCGAGCCGGGTTTCGCTCGCCGATTCGCAGCGACATACGGCATGAAATGTGGGTGAAGCTGATGGGGAGCATCGCGTTCAATCCCATCAGCGCGCTCAGCCGCGCGACGCTCGCGGAGATTGTTGGATGTGAGGAAACGCGCGCGCTTGCGACCGAGATCATGCGCGAAGCCGGAGCGGTCGCCAAAAGACTGGGAATCGATCTAGGAGTAACAGCGGAGCAGCGACTCGCCGGCGCCGAAAAGGTTGGGCATCACAAGACGTCGATGCTTCAAGACGTCGAAGCGCGGCGGCCGCTTGAACTGGAATCGATCGTAGGCGCGATCGTCGAGCTGGGCGTCAAGATGGGACTCGAGATGCCATACACGCGCGCGGTTTACGCTTGCACAAAGTTGTTGGATCAGGGCATCCGTGCTGGCCGATCGATCGAAAAAGCTACGGCAAGATGAACACCTGTAGAAATGAAAGAAGGTTTAACGCAAGGACGCGGTAGGAAAAGGCCAAAGAAAGCTTTGCGTCCTTGCGTCCCTGCGTTAAATTCTTCTCCTCTCATTCCTACGGTGTTTATCAAAATCATCGCAGCTTCGCCCACAGCTTCTCGCTCGCTTTGCGTGACTCCACGTAGACATCGTCAAGCGGATGCAGGCGGTCTCGAATCACAAACCTTCCGTTCACCAACACGCTTTCAACTGAAGCCGAGTTCATCCCGAACGCGAAATGCCACGCAAGGTTTTCGGCGGTCAGCGGAGTGGGCGATTGATAGTCAAGCACTATGAGATCAGCCACTGCGCCTGCCGAGAGCGAACCTAATTCGACGCCAAACGCTTCTGAAGCGAGCCGTTGATTATTTGAGAGCACGC
>JADGNW010000474.1 GCA_017883315.1 Blastocatellia bacterium
AGGTGGTGCGCCAGTCTTCGATCTACGAGACAGAACCCGTTGGCTTCAAAGATCAGCCGTGGTTTCTGAATCAGGTTATCGAGCTTCGTGTCGACATGCTCAAGGCCGCTTACGATCTGCAGCATCGCGATTACGCTTCGTCGTTGTGGGTGCTCGAGCTTCACAAAGCGCTCCAAGGGATCGAGCGTGAGATGGGACGAGAGCGCACAATCCCCGATGGCCCGCGAGTCATCGATATCGACCTGTTGCTCTGCGGTGATTTGGCTTGCGTCTGGGCCGAAACGGGTGGCTCTGCCATGGCGAGGGCCGGTCCGGTCTATTTGACTATCCCTCACCCTCGTATGCACGAGCGACGTTTCGTGCTCGAGCCGCTGTGCGAAATCGCCCCTGAATTGATGCACCCGGTGTTGAAGAAGACTTGCCGCGAGATCTTAGCTTCGCTTGACGATCCTTCAATTGTAAGGCGGTATGATCTGACCCCCACTTGACTCTTGATTACTTCTTCGTGAGTTTTCTGATCAATGAAATCAGCCGCCGCATGTCCGTGGGCTTTGAGAGGTGCGCGTTGTATCCGGCCGCAATCGACAAGTCCTTGTCCTCTACTCGGTCGTAGCCTGTGAGCGCGATGGCCGGTACGCTCTCCAGGCCTTTCGTCCTGCGCAGCATTCGCATTAACTCATAACCATCCACTTCAGGCATCCCGATGTCCGAGATAATCAAGTCGGGCTTTGCGTCGACGGCCAGTCTTACACCTTCCATCGCGTCAGCGGCGATAAAAACCTCGCAGCCGTAGGAGCTGAGCCACACCTTCAACATGTTGAGCGTGTCGACCGAGTCTTCGATCACCAGCACGCGCAAGCCCAGATCTTGAATGTTAGAGTCTTTGATTGGCACCGTGTAGAATCAGGTTCGCAGATTCTACACGAATTTTCGCCGCGCCGACAAACAACGTCGAACGGTGGTCGTGGTCGAGTTTAGAGTTCAAGCTTCAGCTTTGTTATCGTAATCAGCAGCCTGAAGGCTGAACTCTGAACTTAACGGAACCACTACCCGAACGGTTGCGCGCACAGAATCTGAAGCTTGCAGGACCGCCGCCGAGCAAAGCCGATTTGCCCCGAATAAACCAGTTGGCTATGATACGGGTTACCGCATGAAGGGTTAAAACAAGCGTACTACGGAGGACCAATGAGTAAGCCATCTGCCTTAGCCACGCTGCCTGTCGATCCAAAAGAAATCATCTGGAACCCCTCGGCTGAAGAGCTGCGCCGCCTGGCCGAAGCAATGCCTAACACGCGCATCACCCGATACGACAACACGAACACGCAGACTCGAGTAGACTCGCGGTCGAAGCTCTCGACCTACGTCGTCACCGATACGCCCGAGCGTCACGATTCGCTGACCATCTCTCGCGAAGAGTACGAACGCGTCGCGAGGCTTCAGAACGAGTACGTTCGCGGACGCGAGATGGTATTGATCGATGGCTTTATTGGAAACGATCCCGAGTTTCGAGTCCCGGCTCGTCTGATCATCGAGAGCTCTAACGCGAACGTCGCCGCGATGCAGAAGCACCTCTATTATCCGGCTACCGAAGATGAGCTTCGAAGCTTCGAGCCACGACTAACGGTAATCTACACGCCGAATCTCGAGGCGGCGGGTTATCCGGCCAACCGTCTGATCGCGGTCGATCTTGATAACGGCATCACTCGGGTCATCAACAGTGATTACTTCGGCGAGTCGAAAAAGGGCGGGCTGCGAATGTGGAATCAGATGGTTTACGATCGCGGCGGGCTCGCGCTTCACGCAGGCTGCAAAGTCATACCGGTTGGCCCCGTTAAGGATGAAAGGCGAGTCGGCTTGATCATCGGGCTTTCGGGGACGGGCAAGACCACTACGACCTTTACGAAGCAGAACAATTCTTCACCGGTCCAGGATGACTTCCTTGCGCTGATGCCCGGCGGCAAGATTTACGCCACCGAGAACGGCTGCTTTGCAAAGACATTCGCGCTCAACATAAATGATGAGCCGACCATCTATCACGCGGTCACAACCGAGCACGCCTACCTGGAGAACGTCTCTCAGAACGAAGCCGGTGAACTCGATTTTTATGATACAAGCTACACACAAAACGGACGAGCGGTCGTTAGAATGGAAGACATCGCCGGCGCGATGGACGCTCGCGAAATCAGCTCAGCCGACTTTCTGCTGATCCTCAATCGCAACGACAACATCATTCCCGGCGTCGCGAAGCTCAATCGCCATCAAGCCGCGGCCTATTTCATGCTGGGCGAGACGCGCGGCACTTCGGCCGGAGGCGCTGCCGAAGCCGGCAAGTTCCTGCGCGTTCCGGGCACGAACCCGTTCTTCCCTCTGAAACACGCACAGCAGGGAAATCGTTTTTGGGAACTGCTCGAGTCGTCGCCGATGGAAGTTTACTTGATGAACACCGGCCGCGTCGGCGGGCGCGACGAAGATGAACGCTCAAAGAAAGTCCGCATTCAGCACTCGTCGGCAATCGTCAAAGGGATCGCGGAAGGAACGATCGAGTGGGAGCAAGACTCCGACTTCGGCTACCTCGTTGCGACGCGCGTTCCCGGCATCGACGCAGAAGGCGAAGATATTCTGCAACCTCGCAAGCTCTACGAACGGCAGACCAGGACTGACGAGTACAATCAAATCGTCGAGCGATTAAAGACCGAACGCCGCGAGTATATGGCGAAGTGGGAAGGCTTGAATCCAGAAATCGCGCAAGCTGTCGGGTAGTGGGGTCTAACGAACAAGGTAATCTAGAAGCTACCTAGTCCTGTAGGGGCGGCACTCCGTGGCCGCCCCTCTTTGCTAAGATGGATTGTTCGGCAAACGACGAGGAACGGCCACGGAGTGCCGCCCCTACACGATAGGCTGAACTACATTCGTTGACTTTCAAATAGGGCCGCCATACAATTCCGTGTGTAAGCAAGCGCCGGGAAGGTGCCACCCGCTTGACCGTAGAAGAGCTTAAGCGAATCTATCTCAATAAGCGCCGAGAAATCAGAGAGAGACTAAGGGAGTTCCGAGCCGTGGGGCGGACGGGTTCCCACGAAAGGCTCTTTGAAGAACTGACTTTTTGCATCTTCACCGCGGGCGCAAGCGCTCGGATGGGGCTGCGATCAGTCGAAAGCGTTCGATCGGTTTTGATGAACGGCTCGACACGAGACATTCAGCAGGCGCTGAGGGGGCGGCACAGGTTCCCGAACGCGCGCGGGGCTTATGTCTTCGAGACTCGAGAGTATCTTCGCGGGCACTGCGGTCTTCGACTGGACAAAGCGCTCGGCAGCTTCAAGTCATCCGACGAACGCCGCGACTTTTTAGCCGCGAATCGAGCCGTGCGCGGAATCGGCTACAAAGAGGCGAGTCATTTCCTGCGCAACATCGGCTATCGCGGATACGCGATACTGGACAAGCATCTGCTCTCGCGCCTGGCCGAGTTCGAGGTGATCGAGAGTCCGAAGCCGCCTTCGACCAAGAGGCACTACGTGGCGACGGAAGAAAGTGTGAAACAGTTTGCTGATGCAATCGGTATAGATTTTGACGAACTCGACCTGCTCTTGTGGTACACAAAGACCGGAGAGATTTTGAAATGAAGGTCAACAGTGGAAAGAGCGCTTTGCCAGCAAGACGAAGTGTGCGGCTCGCCGCCTACGCACTTGTGATCGTTTTCATCTTGTCCACGTCCAGTGTCCAACTGGCCGACACGACATCCTCTCAACAGAAGACAAAACAAAACAGCGGCAGACTTAGCCGCGATGCAAAGAAAGCGATACGAGCGGGCAGGTACGAAGACGCGCTTAGCGTCTATCGCGCGCTGCTCGAGGCGGACGCGCGCGACATACAGGCGCGCCTCGGCGCGAGCTTCGCGCACTTTAAGATGCTGGAGTACGTTGCCTGTTTCGAGCAGGCAACGGAGGTTCTAACAACCGAGCCGAACAATGCGCGGGCTCATGCTCTGGCGGGTATATCGCTCCTTCGATCCGGCTTCGTAGCAGCGGCGATAAGCGAGCTCCAGCAAGCGATAAATCTTGACGGAAAAGAAGCGCTCGCCTACGGCGGCGCCGCCGAAGTAGATTACTATGAAGGCCGGCCGAAAGAGGCGCGCGTAAAATCCTTCTACGCTCACCACCTCGATCCGGAAGAGCCTGATTATCTGGTCACCTACGCGCGCGCGTCGTCGAGAGTCGAGGACTTCAAGGAAGCCGCCGACGCCTACCAGCTATACTTAGAAGTGGCCCCGATTACTGACGTCGAACGCCGCGATAGAATTCGCGGACTTGTCCAGTTCTATCGCCAGCTCGCCGGATTGCAAGTCCATCAGTTGAGCGGACCATCTGTAACAGAAGCTTCATTCCATCTGGGCGCCGACCGGCGGCCCTACGTCCACGTCAAGCTGAACGGGCGCGATGCTCTCTTCGTGGTTGACACCGGTTCCGGGTTCACGGTGATCTCGAAAGATGCGGCCAAGCGGTTTGGCGTTTCTGAGATCGCCAGGGGCGGCAAGTCTCAAGGCATCGGAGGCACCGGGAAATTTCAGATCGTCTACGGGCTCATCAAGTCTCTTCAAATCGGCGACGCAAAAGTAAGGATGATTCCGTGTTTCATCAGGCCCTTTCACGGCAACAATGAAAGGCCTCTCGAGGAAAAGGCAGACGGCTTTATCGGGCTGTCGATCCTCTCACACTTCCTTACTCAACTGGACTATAAGGAATCACGCATTCGGCTGGATAGAAGCGACAACCGTTTATCGCCACTGGCCCCTTCACCAGGCGTAGCTTTAATTCCGTTCCGCACTACGCAAAACGGGCTGATAAGCGTCGAGACCGAGTTCGACGGCAACCAGCACTTGAACGTCATATTGGACTCGGGGGCCAGCTCGACGGTGATTTCAGCCGCAGCAGTCGGGAGACTGAATATGGCGGATCAGATAATCAAGGGCCAGACCGCCAGTGTAATTGGCGCAGCCGGCGTGACTGAGAACGTGCAGATGCTCTTCGTTCGTAAGTGCCGAGTAGCTGACGTGCAGCAAAGCAACCTTCGCGCGCTGGTGCTGGATTTCGGCGCAATCAACGAAACCTCCGGTTTCGAGCAGAGCGGCATCCTCGGCGGCGACTTCCTCCGCAATTTCAAACTGACTATCGACTTCAATCGTTCGCTGCTCGCCCTTCAACTCCACACACCAACAGAAGACAATCACCAGTGATGAGTGACTCGTAATCGGCCCTATAGGTCGTATTGGTCCTATTGCCACGCATCACGTCGCCTCTCATTCCTTCTCCCTTTTCCCTTATCGCCTTGTGGTAGAATGTCCTTGCAGCTGTCATGAAGAAGAGTCTATACGTCGAAACGTCGGTCATCGGCGCGTACCTGGATAACGGCGAGCCGTTCAGGCGCGACCTGACGATTCGGTGGTGGGAGCATGAGCTTGCAGACTACTCCCCTTACGTTTCAGCGCTGGTCGTGCGCGAGTTGGAACGGACTGAAGAACCCCGCCGAACGGCATATTTGAATTTGATAAAGGACGTCCCGATGTTCGATATCGGCGAAGAAGCAGCGATACTGGCCGACGGGTATGTTTCGCGAGGAATCTTTCACCGGAAGTACATCGCCGATGCGCTGCACGTGGCGATCGCTTCGGTGAACAAAGCTGACTTATTGGTGACCTGGGATTTCGGCTACATCGCCAACGTGCACAGGCAATCGCGAGTGCAGTTGTTCAATACGATCGCCGGATTCTTCGTGCCAATGATCGTAACGCCGGAGTTCTTGATAAACGCTGAATTCTAGTCATTGGTCATTAGTCATTGGTCATTGGCGCGAAGCAAGAAGGCCAGTGACCAATGACCAATGATCAATGACCAATGTGCCA
>JADGNW010000089.1 GCA_017883315.1 Blastocatellia bacterium
AAAGTGAGGATGTGCGGACGCTTCGCTTCCCGGCTTTGGACTTTGCCCCAGGCGTCGTTGAGCAGCGCAGTCTCGTCTTCTCGCCCGATAAGGTCCGTCGGGGCATATTTGATGATGCGCGAGATGTCGATGGGGCGGGAGGCCTGAGCAGGCTCGTCGAAAGTCAGCGGGGTGCCTTTGCGCCGATGGCTCTCCTTGAGCATGCCGACAGACGCTGGCTCAACTCCCGCCTGACGCAGTAGAAAATCATAGAGCCGCTGGTAAGCATCCTCCGACGTGAGCGCGTAGTGCGTATGCTGGCGCAGCGGCTCGGGAATGTGTTCCTCAACAGCAGCCGTGAGGAATACAGGTACAAACTTCAACGTCCGGCTGCGGCTGTCGTAAATTTCCTGCGTTATGAGTGCACCCTCCCAATCCACCCCCTTACCTTTGCCCGGCTCTTCGTGTCCCCTGAATCGGCGGTAGTAAGTTTCGGTGCAGATGACGAGAACGAAGGTCGCCGCATCGAGTTGGTCGAGCATCCACGCGGCCAGCCCTGCTCCGGCGAGCCATTCACATACTGGTCGAGGAGAGTCTCAATGCCGTCCGCGCGCAGTCGTTCGGAGAGCGCGAGCACCTTTTCGCGGTGTGCGTCGGAATCGTGGCTGTAGCTGATGAAGACTTTGGCATTGCTCATTACTGCTTCGATCCTCTGAGCGGCCCAATGCTTTTCGTGAATGTGACTACGAAGATTCGCCCTCTAACATGAAGGCCAATCCCCGTAATGTCAATGGCGGGTAAGTTACAACCCGAGCTTCTTGCGCGTGACAGCTACATCAACCCTTAACGCGGAATGAGGGACGTTCTCGTTCGTACGCTCGTGGCGGTGCCGCCGCGCCTAGCCGGGATCAAATGTACGCGCGTTCAGCCTTGCGAATCTCTCGATAGCGCGCAAACGCCTCGCGTTCGTCTTCAAGCCCCAGGAAGTTCTTGATCGAGCTGCCTCGAAACGTGTGCCCGAACATCTTCGGTGCGTTCTTCAAAACGAACATCGGGTTGTGACGGAACGCCGCCGGGATGTGACGGACTTTCATCCAGCGCTCAGACTTCCATCTCATGTACTCGGCTTCTTCTGCAGACACGTGTTCCGTCTTCACCACCGCAGTCGTGCCGTCGTACTCTTCGAGCCGTTCGTTGATGATCAGTCCGCGATCGCGAAACTCCTTGGTCATCGGCGTGCGCGGATAAGGAGTCGGGTGCTGGATGTACGGCCAGTCGATGTACTTTTTGGCGAACTCGAGGTTGGTTTGAATCGATTCGCTGGTGTCGTCGGGGTTTCCTACGATCAATCCGCCTACGACGTACATCTTGTTCTTGTGTATGTAGTCGATCGCTTTGAGGGTCGCGTTGCCGGCCTTATGCCCGTTCTCGCGTTGGGTGTTCTTGGAGCTGGCTTTGAGAAACGTCAAATCGTCTTCGAGTATGTTCTCGATTCCGAGAAACACGTAGCGGAATCCAGCCTTGCGCATTAGCGGCGCAAGCGTCTCGCCATGATTCGCAATCGCCGAAGTCATTGCCTGGACGGTGTAGTCAATATCGTTAAGACCGGCATCGATGATCGCCCGGCACAAACCTTCGAAGCGCTTCACGTTCAGCACGATGTTGTCGTCTACGATGAATATCGCTCGCGCGCCACGATCGTACGCGTCGCGAATGTCTGCGATCACACGGTCGAACGAGTAAGTGAAAAAGTTCCGCCCGCGCATCTCGATGATCGAACAGAAGCTGCAATCGAAAGTGCACCCGCGCGACGTTTCGATCACGTCAACTTGCCTCCCAAGAATCGTGTAACCTTCCAGCACTCGCGCGCCGCGATTGGGAAGCTTTATTTCGCCGTTCTCGAGTCCGTTCACCGGGCGGTCCGGCGTGTGATAGAAGCGGTCGCCGCTTCGATACGAAAGCCCGGCGATGTCATCGAATCCGCGCTCTTCTTCAATCGCGCGCAGCAGATCTCGAAAAGTTATCTCGCCCTCGCCACGCACGATGAAATCAACAACGCCATGCGAGGTGTCCGTGTAGGCTTCAGGCGCCAGGCTCGGATCATAGCCGCCCACGGCAACGCGCACATTGGGTTTCAGTTGGCGCACGAGGTCGATAATCTTCTTCGCGGTCTTGCGCTGAAAGGTCATCACCGACAAGCCGACTACATCGGGCTTGTGTTCAGCGACGAGCCGTTCGACCGTCTCTCGCACGCGATCCTGGACAAGCACGAGGTCGGCGACAGCGACGCGATGGTGCGGATCAACGTTCCCGGCCAGCGACGTGAGTGCGCCGTTGGGCATGCGTATCACGACCGATGGCATGTGCTCGAACGAATCGGGCATCGAGAGCAGAAGAACATTCATTGCGGGCTTCCCCTCAATTTGGTTTGATCGAGCCGGACTGCACGTCCCGTCGAAGTTCAGTCATCTTAGTTGATGCGATGGTGATCAGCAAGCAACCAAGAGTATCGGGGAGTTATCAGGCCCGACGCGCGAATAAGCTGCGTCTGCCGGCTTGGCAAGCGCTTAGAGATTCTGTCAAGATTATTGCGATGAGCATTAAAGGAGAGCGGAGCTTGTTAAGAAAGCTACTTTGCGCGTTGTTGGCGATAGCGTGCCTGTCGATATGCGGCCTCACTCAAACAGATGAGCAGGAGGCTAACAGGAACAAGACAAGTTTGGACGAGAGGCTTGGGACCGACGACGGCGCGGCGTTTGCAATTCTGTTCGGCGCCAACATGCACGGCAACCTCGACACCTGCAACTGCACCTACCCCCGCGGGGGGCTGGCGCGGCGCGTCGGCTTTGTCGAGGCATTCAAAAAGAAGTTTAAAGATACGCCGGTAATCCAGGTTGAAGGTGGATTCTTATTCTATGGCTCTGGCGGTTATCCGGCTATCGACTTGCAGAACGAGCAGGTGGCGCTCGCCTATAGCCGCTGGCCCGTCGATGTGATTAACCTCGGTCGCGACGACATGGGGCAGGCGAAAAAATTGTTCGCCCGCGAGGGAATGAACGAGCGAATTCAGTCTCTGCCGATGATCAAGAATGTGATCTCGGCGAACGGCGTTTTCGGCCCCGAGTCATCGCCGCCTCCAGCGTACGTCATCAAAGAGGTATCGGGGCCTCGAATCTATGACGGCAAGAAGAAACTCAAGATCGGTTTCGTCGGCGTGGCCGCGCCCCACAGCCCAGGCGCCGGCTTGAGGGATGCGACCGTGACGAACATGTTCGAAGCGGCGACGCGAGCGATTCTTAAGGCCCGCAGAGAATGTGACGTGCTCGTCGTAATTGCGCACTGCGAGCTGGAGCCGGCGCTCAAGCTCGCAGCGGAGAACCTCGACGTCGACGTCGTGATCGCGGCTGACTCTGGAGGGATTTACAATCAGCGGCGAGTCGGCAACACGATCGTCGTGAGCGCCGCCCCGGGCAACATCCGAGAGGGCGACCTGCGCGTTTACCTCGATAAGGACGGTCACGTGACCTTCAAAGCTCTATCAACGGACCTGGACGACAAAGTGCCATCGGATCCGGCCGCCGCAGCTTTTGTTGAAGCGGCGCGCGCGGATCGAGAGCGGCTTCGTTAGAAGTATCATGCGCCGGCGAAGTGCCTGACCGCGTCGTGTTGAGCGGACAGTTTTTCCCCAAGACTCGAACACACCGCGTCGCAAAGATCGAAGACCGTCTGGTCGGCGACCCGGTAATAGACGTTGAGCCCCTCCTTGCGTCTGGCGACCAGCCGCGCATCTGCGAGCACCGCCAAGTGTTTGGAGACGTTCGCCTGACCTGCCCCGGTTGCTTCGACCAGTTCACTCACGGTTATCTCATTGCAGCCTAGTGTGTGGAGAATCTTGAGGCGCATCGGCTCTGCAAGCACGCGAAACCGCGCGGCGATGAGTTCCAGCGCCTCTTCGGTCAGTATCTTGTGACGCCGGGAGGCTGTTGCGGGCCTGCTTCGTCGCCCCGCCTGAGCTGTTCTACCAGTGTTCTTCATTTTAATCGTCCGTCAGTATAGATCGAGGACCGCTCTCTCACCAATAAGTCTCTCCCGAAATATTTCTACTTGACTAAATCACTATATAGTAATACACTGATGCAGTCAAGAAGGAAACCGCGCAGGAGGGTCCGATCCGGCGCCAGTCAATAAGCGCCGGGGCGGCAGCCGGGGGAGGATAGGGCAGTGACTGTTGAAAGATATCTGCGATTGATAGCCGGCACCTTCGTGCTAGGCACTCTTTTGTTGGGCTACTACGTTAGTCCCTACTGGTTCTTGTTCACGGGGTTTGTCAGCCTCAATCTAATTCAGTCGGCGTTAACCAACTGGTGCCCGATGATGAACATTCTTCGCTGGCTTGGAGCGAAGGACGAGGGTTCATCTAACGCCGCCTCGCATCAGGTCTGAACCATTAGCACCTGATTGCGTGAACGCTATGATGGCTTTATCAACATCGATTCTTCGCGGGCCGCGGACCGCCGCGAACTGCTTCAACAAGTCTTCGCGCGTTTCCTTGAGACGCGCAATCGCATTCCTGATTCTCATCGCCGCCTTCGTTCAGTTCCAAGTGGGCGAACTCTACACTGCGCAGGCACAGTCCTCGCCATCCGCGCAAACAACAGCTTCCGATGGACTGACTCTACCTTTGGCCATCGGCATAGCTCTTCGTAGCAACCCGCTGATAAGAGCAACGAGCTCCAGCCGCGAGATGGCAGACGCTCAGTTAGGCTTGGCTCGCGCGAGCCGCTTTCCGCTTTTGCAGTTTGGCGAAACGTTTACGGAAAGCAACAACCCAGTGTTTGTTTTCGGCTCGCTTATCGAGCAAGGCCGCTTCGGACAACAGAACTTCGATCCGCATTTCTTGAACAACCCGGACTCGATCGGCAACTTTAGAACTTCTATCACGTTTCGCCTTCCGGTATTCGATCAGAAGCAATCCGGCGTTCGCATCAATCAGGCTCACATAGGTCAGCAACAGGCAGACTCGCAGCGAGAGTCGGTCGAACAACAAATCCGTTTCGAAGTGCTTCGAGCTTACTACGGCGTACTTGTTGCCCAGGCCAGAAAGGAAGTGGCCGATGAGGCGGTCAAAGCTGCGGCTGCCGACGTCAAGCGAAGCGGTGATCTCGTCGACGCCGGCTTAGTCGTGCAATCCGATCAGCTTTCGGCGGAGGTCCAGCTCGCAGAGTTCCGTCAGCAACAGATCCAGGCTGAAGGCGATCTGGTTACCGCCCAAGCTGCGCTCAACACCGCGCTCGGCATTGCCATAGACACGCCGCAAAGGGTGACCGGTCAGCTTGTCGAAAAAAGTTTTAACTCCGGAACTCAGTCTGAGTTGATAAAGCTCGCGCTCGAGCGGCGGCCCGATCTCGCTCGCGCCGGCCTCGCTTTGAAGTCGAGCAAGGAAGGTACACGCGGCGCTCGCGCTGAGTACTTGCCCAGGCTCGATGTGTTTGGGACCTACGGCGTCAGCGGGCAGAATCTCGCCACCGGAAGCGCTGACTACGCGGTCGGCGCCAGCGTCACGTTCAATCTGTTCGATGCGGGTCGCCGCGCCAGGCTCAATCAATCGCGTGCCGCCGAAGATATTGCCGCGGCCGAAGCGGAAAGCCTGTCCAATCAAATTCGTTTTGAAGTCGTTCGCGCATATCAGCAATATGTGTCGGCGCGCGAGCGAGTGGGGGTGACCGCGCGCGCGGTGGACCAGGCAAAGGAGAGCCTGCGAATAGTGCAGGACCGCTACCGCGAAGGGCTGACGACGATCACTGAAGTTCTCAGAGCCGAGACGGCTTACGTGCGCGCTCGAATGAGTCTGCTGGCGGCAAGATACGACCACTATGTCGGATACGCGAGTGTGCTGCTTGTTACCGGGCGGCTGATTGCGGTTGATGAGTTTGTGTCGTGACACATGTAGGGGCGGTCCCTCCGTGGCCGCCCTAGATCAGAATAGCGACGGCCAATCTGGGGCGGCCACGGAGGGACCGCCCCTACATGACCATTTTGGTTCCTGGGTCATGGAACCGCGACCTATTGCATCGAGAAGAGTGTTGCTTATGAGAAAAACAATCGCGGTCACCGCCTTGAGCTTACTGGCTGCTTTGATCGTTTCTTGCAGCAAGAAACCGGAAGCAACTGCCGCCAAGGCATTGCCGCTCACAGAAGTGAAGATCGAAAAGGTGGCTGCTGCTCCAATCGATGACTTCTACGAAGCGACCGGGACTGTCCGCTCGAAGACTACCAGCGTTGTCTCATCCAGAATCATGGGCAGCGTGATCGCGATTCACGTTCACGAAGGTGATCGCGTTCGCGCCGGACAGACACTAATCGAGATCGACAGCCGCGACGCCATCGCCCAGCTTCAAAAGGCGCAAGCCGGAACGCGCGAAGCCAGTGACGCGCTCGAAGAAACCGAGCGGAACATTCGAGCGGCCCAATCCGGGAAAGCGGCCGCGCAAGCAAATCAGACCCTCGCCGCTTCGACTTTCAGCCGGTACAAGGCACTGTTCGAGCGGCGCTCGGTCAGCCCGCAAGAGTTCGACGAGGTTCAAGCCAAGTTCAGAGTCGCGGACGCAGAGGCCGAACGAGCAACTCGTATGCTGTCGGCTCTCGAGGCCAGGAAGAATCAAGTTCTCGCGAGGATCGATCAAGCGAAGGCCGACGTTTCGAGTGCACAGGTCTCAGCGAGCTACGCGCGAATTAGTTCGCCGATCAACGGAATCATAACCGCGAAACAAGTTGACGTCGGAGCAATGGCTGCGCCCGGCGCGCCTCTGATCACCGTCGAAGATGATTCGCATTACCGGCTCGAAGCCGCTGTCGAAGAATCACAGATTGGTAAGATCCATAGTGGCGACCAGGTTCAAGTCCGAATAGATGCGCTCGCAGACGCGGAGATCATCGGTCACGTCGCCGAAGTCGTGCCGACTGCCGACCCCGCCAGCCGTAGTCACACCGTCAAGATCGATCTGCCCAATCAGCCAGCGCTTCGCTCGGGCTCGTACGGCAAAGCGCGATTCGCGAGCGGTCAGAAACAAGCAATCACAATTCTTACACGCGCGGTCACTGAGCGAGGCCAACTCGTCAGTGTCTTCGTTGTTGACGAATCGGGCACGGCTCGTCTGCGATTGATCAAGACGGGCAAGTCCTACGGCGACAGGGTAGAGGTGCTGACCGGGCTGAGCGAAGGAGAGCGAATCGTAGTTGATCGCGTCGAAGCCATCAGCGACGGCAGCAGGGTTGAGTGATTCGAATGAGAAACGGACTGGGTCCAGCGGGACGCCTTGCACACGCCTTCATTAATTCAAAGCTGACGCCGCTGATCATTGCTGCTGCGGTCTTGCTCGGCGTCGGCGCCGTGCTCCTGCTTCCTCGCGAAGAAGAACCGCAGATCATCGTGCCGATGATCGATGTCTTCGTCCAGATGCCGGGCGCGTCAGCCAAAGAAGTCGAAGAACGCGTGACCAAGCCCATGGAAAAGCTCCTATGGGAAGTGCCGGGCGTTGAGTACATCTACTCGACTTCGTCGCCTGGTTCTTCGATGGCCGTGGTGCGTTTCTACGTGGGTCAGAACGAAGAAGCTGCGATCGTGCGGCTCAACCAAAAGATGTTCGCGAACTTCGATCTGATCCCTCCCGGCGCAAGCCCGCCTCTGGTCAAGCCCCGTTCGATTGACGATGTGCCGATACTGGCGCTCACACTGACGAGCGATCGCTACGATCACTTCACGCTTCGGCGGATCGCCGCTCAGATTCATGATCAGATTGCGGAAGTCAAAGACGTTTCGGAAGTGAAGCTGATCGGCGGGCAACGCAGACAGATTCGCGTGACCCTCGATGAAGCGAGAATGGCTGCATACAACGTCGCTCCGGCCATGCTGGTACCCGCGCTCGAGCAATCTAATCGGCAGCTTCAATCGGGCGGCTTTTCTTCGAACAATCGCGAGTTCCTGGTCGAGACCGGCGGCTTCCTACACACCGCTGAAGAAGTCGGCAGCGTCGTAATCGGCGTCTTTAACAACAGGCCAATCTATCTGCGAGACGTTGCGAAGGTCGACGACGGTCCCGAAGAGGCGGGCGATTACGTGCTCTACGGCTCCGGGCCTGCGGCAAAGCATCGCGACAACGCCTCAGCAATACTTCCGGCCGTCACCATTTCCGTCTCCAAGCGCAAAGGCACGAACGCCATTCAAATAGCAGACCGGGTAATCGAAAAGGTAAACGGGCTGAAGGGCTCGCTTATTCCCGGCGATGTGCAAGTAGCCGTAACGCGCAACTACGGAGAAACGGCCAGCGAAAAATCGAACGAGCTTTTGCTTCACATGATGATCGCGATCCTTTCGGTCACCGCGCTGATTTGGTTGGTGCTGGGGCTGCGCGAGGCGGGCGTCGTCGCCATCGCGATTCCGGTGACGCTGGCGCTGACGCTTGCGGTCTTCTATCTGTACGGCTACACGCTGAATCGAATCACGCTGTTCGCGCTGATCTTTTCGATCGGCATTCTGGTCGATGACGCGATCGTCGTGGTCGAGAACATGACCCGCCATTATCGGTTGCCTGAGAACCGAGGGCGACCGCTGATGGACATCGCCGTCGAAGCGGTCGACGAAGTGGGAAACCCCACGATACTCGCGACCTTCGCGGTAATCGCGGCGATCCTTCCGATGGCTTTCGTTAGCGGTTTGATGGGTCCGTACATGCGCCCGATTCCTGTGGGCGCGTCCGCGGCTATGGTCTTCTCGCTGCTCGTAGCGTTTCTGGTCACGCCGTGGGCGAGCTTGCGATTGCTCAAGCGGAAAGGCGGTCATCACGACGCAGAAGAAGGCCGATTGACGAAGCTCTATCGCACAGTGATGGGTCATTTGATTCGAGATCGCCGCTGGCGCTACGGATTCCTGTCAGGCGTGGTCCTCTTGCTGCTAGGAGCAGTGGCGCTCTTTCCTTTGAAGCTGGTCAAGGTGAAGATGCTCCCGTTCGACAACAAGAGCGAGTTTCAGATCATCGTCGACTTGCCGGAAGGCTCGACGCTTGAACAGACAGCCGCGGTGACTCGCGAGATCGGCGGGTACGTCGGCACGATGCCCGAGGTGACCGACTATCAGATGTATGTGGGCACGGCTTCGCCTTACAACTTCAACGGACTTGTGAGGCATTACTTCCTGAGGCGAGGGCCAAACGTCGCCGACCTTCAGGTCAATCTTGTTCCCAAGGGTGAACGCAGCGCGCAGAGTCACGAGATCGCCAAGCGCGTGCGCCCAAAGATCGACGAGATAGCCGCGCGCTTCGGCGCTCGCGTGAAAGTCGCCGAAGTGCCGCCGGGTCCGCCGGTGCTGCAAACTTTGGTTGCTGAGATCTACGGCCCCGATTATCAACGGCAGATCGAAGTAGCGCGTCAGATTCGCGACATCTTCGACAAGACCGAAGGCGTCGTGGACGTTGACTCATACGTCGAGGACGATCAACCGAAGTATCGCTTCGAGGTCGATAAAGAGAAGGCTGCGTTGAATGGAGTGTCGGCCGAGCAAGTCGCGGCTACTTTGCGAATCGCGGTCGAAGGCATGAGCGCCGGCCTGCTGCATCAGGCTCTCGAAAAAGAAGACGTGCCCATCACGCTGAGACTGGCCCGGTCATCGCGATCTAGCGTGCAGGATCTGAAAGAGATCAAGGTCATGGGCGCGCGCGGCAATCTCGTTCCGCTCGGCGAGCTTGTCCGCGTCGATGAGCAGATCGCTGACAAGAGCATCTATCACAAGAACCTGATGCCGGTGGTCTACGTGACCGGCGACGTCGCTGGCAAGGTCGAGAGCCCGGTCTACGCCATCCTCAACCTGAATGCCGCGATCGATCAGTTGAAGCTGCCCGAGGGCTATGGGCTCGAACGATACGTCGCCAGTCAGCCGCTGACCTCCGATAAGCTTGCAATGAAGTGGGACGGCGAGTGGCACATAACCTTCGAAGTGTTTCGCGATCTCGGCATCGCCTTCGCTGTGGTGCTGGTACTGATCTACATTCTGGTGGTTGGCTGGTTTCAATCATTCAAGACGCCGTTGGCGATCATGGCCGCGATCCCGTTTTCGTTAGTCGGTATAGTTCCGGCCCATGGAATGATGGGCGCGTTCTTCACGGCGACGTCGATGATCGGTTTCATCGCGGGCGCAGGGATAGTCGTGCGCAACTCGATCATACTGGTTGATTTCATCGAGCTTCGCTTGAAGCAAGGCATGCCGCTCGCCGACGCAGTAATAGACGCCGGCGCAGTCCGCTTTCGTCCGATGATGCTGACCGCTGCCGCCGTCATCGCGGGCTCGGCGGTGATCCTGTTCGACCCTATCTTTCAGGGCCTTGCGATTTCACTGATGGCCGGCGAGGTAGCGTCATTGCTGTTGTCGCGCATGACTGTGCCGGTGCTCTATTATCTGAGCGAGCGAAAGAAGCATGAACAGGTGAACGAAGGTTCGGCGCCGCTCTTGGATACGGAGAGCCCGTCTGAATCCGCAGTCGAATAATCTACTGTTGAATGGACATAATCATTTTGCTTCGCGACTCGTGTGACAGCGTTGAAGCGAATTCGTCCTTCGCCCAAAGGCATGATGGGCCAATCTCTATTTCAAAGAGTTTGGGACCCGGATATACTGTCGGGTGTCGTGAGCCCCGCCCAGATTCTCTTGGCTTGCCGGGAGGCTTATGCTGGGAGAACGATGGGCCATCGAGGCGCTCAAGGGGGCGATGAGTCTTGTTAGTCGTTAAGAAGAAAGAGAAGGCTGATACGGTGGAAGAAGTAAGAACCAAGGCGAAGCTGACCAATGCTATTGATGAGGCTCTAGTGCGCCGCGGGCAGATCCGCCCAGAGCAGGTGCGCACCTACCAAGCCGATGCGCTTGTTGACACCGGCGCGGTGCGAACGGTGCTGCCCGTGCACGTAGTTCAGCAGCTTGGCCTCGCGATCACAGGCGAGCGGATCGCTGAATACGCCGACGGCCGGAAGGATGCCGTAGGCGTGACGGAACCACTCAAGATCGACATTGATGGACGCACCACGGTCGAAGAAGCGCTCGTTCTCGGGGACGAGGTGATAATCGGGCAGACGGTTCTCGAGACACTCGATCTCCATGTGGATTGCGCGAATAAGCGGTTATTCCCCAACCCGGCGCATCCTGATCAACCGGTCGTGAAGATCAAGTAGCCGCGCTTATGTACTTCACACAGTTTTATCTCGGGTGTCTCGCGCATGCCTCTTACCTTATCGGCTCCGAAGGCGAAGCGGCGGTGGTTGATCCTCAACTCTGAAACCGCCGGCGAGGAACCAGCCAAGTGAGCCTCTTTCGACGGACCGATCGACCGGCCAGGAGTAAGACATGGACAGTGCGCTGACGCTTGATCGACTTCACTTTGCTTTTACGGTGACCTACCACTACCTCTTTCCCCAGTTGACTATGGGGCTGGCGCTGTTGATCTTAGTGTTGAAGAGCATTGCCATTCGCAAGAATGACGATCGCTACAATCAGGCTGCGCGATTCTGGGCCAGGATTTTCGCAATCAACTTCCTCTTCGGAGTGGTCACCGGAATCCCGATGGAGTTTCAGTTCGGAACCAACTGGGCGAGGTTCTCAAAGTTCGGCGGCGGAGTGATCGGCCAGACGCTGGCAATGGAAGGCGTCTTCGCGTTCTTTCTCGAATCGTCCTTCCTGGGACTCTTTCTTTTCGGCGAGAAGCGGCTCGGTCGCCTTGGCCACTGGTTCTCCGCGCTGATGGTATTTCTTGGCTCGTGGCTTTCGGGGTATCTGATC
Source organism: Blastocatellia bacterium (assembly GCA_017883315.1). Lineage (GTDB taxonomy): Bacteria > Acidobacteriota > Blastocatellia > UBA7656 > UBA7656 > Onstottus_A. The sequence continues at coordinate 11,798 of JADGNW010000089.1, forward strand.
GTGGCGACCGACGCCTGGATGCAACACCCGGTAGGCTACGCGGTCGCGGACGACGGTTCGGCATATCTCAGCAGCTTCTGGGCGTTGATTCTGAATCAGTGGGCGATATGGCAGTACCTTCACACTATGGGAGGGGCGGTAATCACCGGCGCTTTTGTGATGGCGGCCCTGGGCGCGTTCTATGTTCTAACCAACAAGCAGCCTGAGTACGGGAAGATGTTCGTCAAGGTTGGAGTCATAGCCGCGGCATTCGCTTGTGTCATTCAGATGTTCCCGACCGGCGACGCGCAGGGCAAGATGATTGCTTACCATCAACCGGCTACGCTCGCGGCAATGGAAGGATTATTCAAGACTGAAGAAGGCGCCTCTCTCGTAATCATCGGTCAACCTAATACAGCCGAGCAGAAGCTGGATAATCCCATCAGCGTTCCGCGCATGCTGAGCTTCCTTACCTATCAACGATGGGGAGCCGAGGTCAGAGGACTCGATTCTTTTTCGAGAGATCAATGGCCCGATAACATCCCTCTGCTCTATTTCAGCTATCACATTATGGTGGGGTTGGGGACGATCTTCATCGCAATTGCGCTTGTTGGGCTTTTCCTTTTGTGGAGGAGAAGACTGTTTGAATCGCGCTGGATGATGTGGATTCTGATGCTAAGCGTTCCTCTTCCCTACATCGCCAACACGGCGGGGTGGATGACCGCCGAGATAGGCCGCCAGCCGTGGCTTGTGTACGGGCTGATGCGAACGAACGAAGGCTTCTCGCCGACAGTCTCTTCGGGAAATGTAATGTTTACATTGTTGGGATTCATGGGAATGTACTTCGTGCTTGGCATTCTGTTTTTGTATCTAATTTGGCGCGAGGTCGAACACGGTCCGAAAATGCTTGAAGCGCCGCTTACGACGGAAGCGGAAGCCGGCGGGTTTGGGGCGAGACAGGAGTAGGGTCATGGAAACGATGTGGTTCGTGCTGGTGGGTTTCATGCTCACCGGGTACGTGGTGCTCGATGGTTTTGATCTGGGCGCTGGAATAATCTACTTCTTCGCGGCCAAGACCGATGATCAGCGGAGGCTGATTCTTCGCGCGATCGGACCGGTGTGGGATGGCAACGAAGTGTGGCTGCTGGCAGCCGGGGGCACGCTCTACTTCGCATTTCCCATGCTCTATGCGTCGAGCTTCAGCGGGTTCTATCTGCCGCTGATGATCGTACTCTGGTTGCTCATCCTGCGCGCGATCGGCATCGAGCTGAGGTCACACGGCGAAAGCCCTCTGTGGCGCAGTTTTTTCGATTCAATCTTCAGCGCTTCAAGCGGGCTGCTTGCGATCTTTTTCGGCGCCGCGCTGGGAAACGTAATCCGCGGCGTCCCGCTCAATGCGGAGCGCTACTTCTTCGAGCCGCTGTGGACGACCTTCACCGTAGGCGTCAATCCCGGAATTCTCGATTGGTACACGGTGCTGACCGGAGTGCTGGCCCTTGCAGCCCTCACCTCACACGGCGCGCTATACATCGCGACAAAGACGCAAGGCGAGGTCTCGATTCGGGCGCGACGCGCCGCCGCGCTTTCGTGGTGGGCGGTCGCCGCTCTCACTATCCTTGGTCTGCTGGCCACTCTGAACGTGCGGCCTCAAGTGCTTGACAATTACAAGGCGAGCCTTGCCGGAGCGGTCTTTCCAGCAGTCGTCACGGCGAGCCTCGCCGGGATGTTCTACTTCCGAATCAAAAGCAACGACAAAGCCGCGTTCATTTCCTCGTGCGCCTACATAGCCGGAATGCTCGGCGGCGTGGCCTATGCAACGTATCCCGTTCTGTTGCCGGCGACCACCGATCCCGCTTACGAGATAACGGTGCACAACGCCGCCGCCCCGAGTTACGGCCTCAAGATAGGCATAGTCTGGTGGAGCATTGGAATGGCGATGGCGCTGGGCTACTTCACATATCTTTATCGGTCGTTTAAGGGGAAGGTGAGTCTCGAGGGAGAAGGATATTGACGAGCGGTCGCTCTGGAGCGCGCTGACTTGATCGGCGGTCGGGTGATGTCATAAATTGTGCGCCTTGATTGATCCGCAGAGTGAGGATTTCCAATGTACTTCAAACAGTTTTATCTCGGGTGTCTCGCGCACGCCTCTTACCTTATCGGCTCCGAAGGCGAAGCGGCGGTAGTCGATCCTCAGCGAGACGTCGATCAGTACATCGCCGAAGCTGAAGCTCAGGGCTTCAAGATCAAGCACATCATCGAGACCCATCTTCACGCCGATTTCGTAAGCGGCCACCGCGAGCTTGCGGCGCGCACCGGCGCCGAGATCATCTTCGGCGCCAAGTCCGGCGCGGAGTTCCCTCATCGAGCAGTAAGCGATGGCGAAGAGATCAAACTTGGCCGAGTCACGCTGCGCTTTCTCACTACTCCGGGTCACACGCCCGAGAGCATCTCGATTCTGGTGATCGACAACGACGCCTCGCCGCAGCCTCAGAAGGTGCTGACCGGCGACGCGCTGTTCATTGGCGACGTAGGCCGGCCGGACCTCGCGGGCTTGCGCGGCTACACCGCCCAGCAGATGGCCGCCTCTCTTTACGAAAGCTTGCACGACAAACTATTGAAGCTCGACGATGCAGTCGAAGTTTATCCGGCGCACGGGGCCGGCTCGATGTGCGGGCGCAACATCTCGAAGGAGACTTCATCGACAATCGGCGAGCAACGGCGCTTCAACTATGCGCTGAAGCCGATGTCCAAGGACGAGTTTGTCCGAATGATGACCGCCGACCTGCCCGAGGCGCCCGCCTACTTCCCGCGCGATGCGGAGATCAATCGAACAGGCGCGCCGGCCCTTGAAGCGTTGGCGCGGCCCAAAGCGCTGGCGCCGAACGAAGTGGACGCCCTTTCAGAGAAGGGTCATTTGCTTCTCGACGTTCGATCGTCGGCGGCATTCGGAGCCGCCCACGTCCCGGGAGCGCTGAACATCGCGCTGAGCGGACAGTTCGCAACCTGGTGCGGCACGCTGATCGGATTAGGAACGCCGATAGTTCTCATCGCTGACGAAATTGGCGCGGTCGATGAAGCGGTGATGCGGCTCGCTCGCGTGGGAATTGAAAGCGTCGTTGGATACCTGGCTGGCGGGTTACAGGCCTGGGATCAAGCGGGGCTCGATATCGAGGCGATCCCTCAGATGCCGGTCGATGAGCTTCACGATCGCATCGCGGAGGGCGCCGATCTTCAAGTGGTCGACGTACGCCGCCCCGGCGAGTACGCCGGCGGGCACGTTCCCGGCGCGATCAACCTGACGCTCGCGCATCTGGAGCAAGAAGTCTCCAACTTGAATCCGAATCGTCCGACGGCGGTGATCTGCCAGAGCGGTTATCGTTCGAGCGCTGCGACGAGCATACTTCAACAACATCGTTTCACTGAGATCTACAACGTAGTCGGCGGAACCAACGGCTGGGTAAACGCCGGTTGCGCGGTTGAAAGCCCTATCTAATTCGATAAAGATCGCTCGTGGTTACGCCGACTCCGAGGAGCTTCAGATAAAAGAAGAGCTGATGCTTGTGATTGATGAAGTGCTCGAGATTGCCTAACAGGACCGTCATCAAGGTCTCGCCTTCGGGAACAAAGACGGTCGGAACGCGACGCGAAAGATCGACATCGCTCACGAGCGCGAAGCCCTGCTTGATGTGCATTTCGTAGTCGCGCAGGCGATCGCCAGCTTCTTCAATTCCGCAGCAGTGATTCACCGGCAGTTCGCGAAGGTTAACAAAGTCAGCTAGCCGGTCTGAGTTCACCGCATAGAGCGTCGCGCAAAATCCCGCGAGGCATTCGAGCAAATGGCCTAACAGATCGCACACGCGAAACGAATCCGGCTGCGGCTTCCATTCCAATTTGTCGGGTGGAATAAGCGTGATCAGATGCTGCGCTCGCTCGATCTGTTCTTCGAGCTTTGAAAGCAGAACGCTAGCGAGTGCGTTTGATTCGCCCATCACTCCCTAATCACTCTTTGGATATTCGCTCTTTGATCTTGGCCGCCCAGCCGGAGACGGTTGACGCGAGCGAGAGATCGCCTCCGATGGCTGTCTTGATCCGCGGACTGAGCGGTGGAAAGATCGGCAGCGTGAACTCTGCTTCCAGCTCGTAGTGAACGTCGAATCCGCCTGCGATGATTCCCCACGCGATGCCCGGCATCGCTGACAGGTCAACGCTGCAAGGCAGATCGAGCATCGCGCTTGACTTTGCTGGGACGGTGATCTCCTGCTCGTACTTCCCTTCTCCGGCTTGCTTGTCGTTCAGCTTGAGTCGATAGGCGAGGTCCTTCAGCTTGAAGGCGGGACCGGAGTTTTCGACCACGATCGAGAGCTTAGTCTCAGCAGTGCGCTTGCTCCAATCGACGCTTTCGATGGAGACGCCCTTCAGGTGCACGGCAGGCTTCTTGTCTTCCGTTTGTGCCGTCGCGGCCGGGACGAGTGCGAGAAGGATCACAGCGACAGCTAGCACGCTCGCGTGACCAGCCGGCTTTCGGCGCGCGCAAAAAAACGCAGACAACTCAGTCTGCGTTTCTTTGCGTAGATGGCGGCTTAATACCTTAAACATCAAAGTACATCTGAAACTCGAGCGGGGTTGGCCGCATTCGAACCGGATCGACTTCCTTCGTTCGTTTGTAGCTTATCCATCGCTCGATCAGCAATTCGGTGAACACGTCTCCCTTGAGCATGAACTCGTGATCGGCCTCGAGCGCGTCGAGCGCAACGTCCAGCGAGCCGGGCAACGTGGGCACATCCTTCAGTTCTTCCGGCGACATATCGTAAATGTCCTTATCAAGCGGCTCGCCCGGATCGATGCGATTCTGGACGCCATCCAGCCCGGCCATCATCATTGCCGCAAACGCCAGATAAGGATTGCAAGCCGGGTCGGGAAAGCGGACCTCGAGTCGCTTCGCAGCAGGCGACTGTGAATACATCGGGATGCGAATAGCAGCCGAACGATTGCGCCGCGAGTAAGCCAGGTTCACTGGCGCTTCGTAGCCCGGCACCAGTCGTTTGTAGCTGTTCGTCGTCGGAGCCGCGAGTGCCGCAATCGCCGCCGCGTGCTTCAAGATTCCTCCGGCGTAATGCAAAGCCATCTCCGATATGCCGGCGTACTTGTCGCCGGCAAACAGCGCTTTGTCGCCTTTCCAGAAACTCTGGTGGCAGTGCATGCCGCTGCCGTTGTCACCGAACATCGGTTTGGGCATGAAGGTCGCGGCCTTGCCGTAATAGAATGCAGTATTTTTGACTACATACTTGAACAGCATTACGTTGTCGGCGGTTCCAAGCAGCGTCGAGAACCTGAAGTCGATCTCACACTGACCGCCGCTCGCAACCTCGTGATGATGCATCTCAGGCTCGATGCCGACGGACTGCAAATTCTGCACGATGTCCGAACGAAGATCGTGCAACTGATCGACCGGGGGGACCGGCACATATCCTTCCTTGGTTCGCACGCGATAACCGAGATTCTCTTCCTCGCGCCCGGAATTCCATATCCCTTCGGAGGAGTCGAATCTGTAGCCGGCGCTGTTAACCTCGTTGTGATAGCTGACGTTGTCGAAGATGAAAAACTCGGCTTCAGGACCAAAGTAGCAGTTGTCTGCAATGCCCGTGAACCTAAGATAACTCTCGGCTCGCTGAGCCACGGCGCGCGGGTCCATCTCGTAACCTTCTTTGGTCAACGGGTCCACCGCGTTGGCGAACATGCACAGCGTCGGCTCTTCGAAGAACGGGTCGACCCAGAAGCGGCTCGCGTCCGGTATCAACAGCATGTCTGATTCGTTGATCGTGGCCCAACCGCGCAGGCTAGAGGCGTCAAAACCGATGCCCGAGTCAAACGTATCTTCGTTGAACTGACTGATCGGCACCGTGACGTGATGCCAACCGCCCGGTAAGTCAGTGAATCTGATATCGACGAACTTGACCTGCTCGTCCACGGCGAACTGTAAAACCCTTTTCCGATCCATTGCTTGGAATCCTCCTGAGTGTGGCGTATGAAAAGCGGACTTTGAGCATATAGGCGGCCCATGGCGGTGTCAAGGAATCGATCCCGGCCGGCGCACACTATATGAGAGAGAGATTACACAGGTTAACAGCGGTGGGGTCACTGATCCACAAGCTTCACCTTAATCGGAACTTCGATGCGCTTGTCTCCGTCTGTCTCGATTAGCAACACTCCGTCGTAGGTCCCTGGCTTCAACGGCTTAGCCGGATCAATCGTGATTCGGACGAGGTAATTGGAGTTCTCGATTATCGTCGTTTGCTCGAGCTTCAGGAAGGGCAAACTTGAGGACAATGCTTTGATGTGAAATGTTCCTACTATCTTTCTGATGCCGACTCTTTGGAACGAGGTCCTGGCTTTGGCAAGCGAAACCTCGCCGAAGTCAATCGCTTTGGGAGTCACAACCAGGTTCTCTGCCAGCACGTTCACCGTCAGCCGTACTCGCATCTCTCGCGTGCGGCCCCCACCGGGGTCCACAACGAGCGTCGCTGCGCGCGTGCCGGAACCGCTCGATGCCTCCGTTGGAATGTCCAGCCAGTAGTCGCCGCCCTTGGGCTCGCGCCGCAGCTTCCATGTGTCAGGCGCGTCAGGCGCAAGCTTAAGCGTGCTTGCATCCGGAGCGCCCGTAGCGATAGACCTTATCCTCAGAGCTATCGTGAGTCGCTCACCCGCCTCGACGGTTATCGAAGGTCGCGCTGTAGGCCACACCTGGAACGCTCCTATCACTTCGCCGCGTCCGACGTCGGCGGTCGCGATGCGCTTGACGTAATCAGGGAGCGCTTTGACGGTCGCCGCGAGCGTAACCTTGATGATCGGATGTCGCGGGTCATTAGTTTGCACCTCGTAGCTGCGCTCGATCGGACCCTGTTGTTCCGCGGTGTGCACCTTTATCACGATCGCTCCAACCTGACCAGGCTGGATGACTTTGTCGAAGTAAAAGTCAGCGGGCGGACATCAGCTCGGCGCTGCTCGCATCGCCGCGGCAGCGCGAGTGAAGACTCGATCGGCAGGTCGCCACTTTGCGACGGCCGGCGCGTGCGCTGAGTTTGCCGAACGAGAGGGGATGTTGGACTTCTCCGCGAGCTCAAGAGGTTTCGTTCCCGCGTTGCGCACGATGAACGCGTACTCGAGTTCTTCACCGGCGAACACCTCGCCGAGATCGCGTCTGGTTATTTCGACCACCGCTTCGGGAGCGTCGGCGCGTAAGTCTAGAACGCCCGACGCAAAGGTGCATTGAGCGGTCAGCGAAAACAACAGAACGAGCAGCGGCAATCCGCGCAGCAGCATGCGGACGTGCTGTTTAAGCGGTCCAGATCGGCTGGCTTGATCTCTTGTCTGTTGTTGAGTCACGAAGAATAGAATACTAGTTCCGCAGCGCGTGCATTTCAAGCGCTGCTGATTTGCCACAGATATCCACCAGTGTATAATTCCGGTGATTCCACGGACCTTCTATGGAACGTGAAGAGAAACAGATCTTTAACGAGCACCTAAAGCGCGCCGGCCTGAAACGGACGACTCAGCGCGATCTGATACTCGATGTGTTTTTGGACACCGAAGGCCACGTCTCGAGCGAGGACCTTTACTCGATCATCAAAGCCAAGGACCCTTCGGTTGGATTCACGACCGTGTATCGCACGTTGAAACTGCTCAAGGAGTGCGGCCTTGCTCGAGAGCTCGAGTTTCACGATGGGCGCACGCTGTACGAACACGACTACAAACACACCCACCACGATCACCTGATTTGCACCGGGTGCGGCGCGTTGATCGAGTTCTACAGCGAACAGATCGAACAACTGCAGGACGAGATAGTCCGCCACTACCATTTCAAACCGCTTCACCACAGCCATCGCATCTTCGGCATCTGCGCCGAATGCCAAAAAGCTCAGAAGGCCGCCGCCGCGAAAGCCAGAGCTGTTTCCAAGTAGACAGTTGCTTGCCTCTTCACGCGAATCTATTATCTAGTCAGCCGTGAGAATGTTGATGCCCGCATTCGATGATCCCCAGCCAAACGCGCGTCTTAAGAGGCCGCTCGTGATCGCGCATCGCGGTGCTTCAGCTCTCGCGCCCGAGAACACTCTCGCAGCGTTCAGCCTTGCGATTGCGCTTGGCGCGGACGGAGTTGAAATGGACGTTCAGATGTCAGCCGATGGACGGCCGGTAGTCATCCACGACGCGCGAGTGAGTCGCACCACCAACGGAGCAGGAACCGTGTCGCGTCTGACGCTCGATCAACTTCAGCGACTCGATGCCGGTAGTTGGTTTGAGCGGCGTCTCTCGAGACGGCCTCGTGTGCGGGCGATGGTCGGACGAATATCCGCCGAAGCCGGCGCCGCAACTCCGCGCTACTCAGGCGAGCCTGTGCCTTCGCTTGAAGATGTTCTTTCACTTCTGAAGCCAGCCGGGCTCGAGCGAGTTTACGTGGAGTTGAAAGGCACCCCTGCTAACCAACAAACCCTCCTCAACTCAGTTCTCGCACTGGTGCGCAAGCTTGGAGTTGATCGCGCGACGACGCTATTGTCATTCGATCTTGGCCTTGTTCGGCGAGCGAAAGAACTCGCGAGCGACGTGCGCACCGCAGCGTTGTTTCCGGCGAAGGGGCGCAGGCTAATATCAACGCGTTCTATAGTCCGATCCGCCGAGAGCGCGGGCGTTGACGAGGTAGCGTTGCACTTCGGGCTTGCGACGCAGCGCAGCATCGAAGCGTTTCACGAGCGTGGGCTCTCGGTTTCGGTTTGGACCGCAAACAGCAAGCTGGCGATGCGCCGGATTGTGGCGTGCGGAGCGGACTCGATTATGACGAACTTCCCAAATCGTTTGCGCGAAGTTCTTGAGTTGCGCGAAGCGCGGCGGCCTGCGAGGGGACATCGACGATGAAGAGCATGCCAGCGCTAAGCGAAACCCACTCGCGTGGTGAATCCGCGAACGAAATTCAGCGGTTCATCTCGCGCTCGCAATTCACAGTTCGGCACACTGCAACTGAAGCCTGCCAGTTCGAGTCGCACGCTCACGCAGCCTACACGGTTTCCGCAGTGCTGGCGGGACAACTAACCGCGACGATCGGCGACGATACGTTTGAGTTGCCGGCTGGAGAAACCGCCTTGACCAATGTTGGGCAAAATCATTCAGCTCGCGGCGAGCAAGTTGAGTTCGTATCGATCGGCGTGGCGCCGGCACTGGTGACCGAGATGGTAACGGAGATCGGGTTGACTCGGACGACGGCAAACATAATCTTTCGCCGAGCCGCGGTCACCGACTCGACCATCACTAAAAGGGCTCGCGAAATCGCGGCAGAAGTTGCCGATGAGCAGTTGGGTCGCACGGCTATGCTGGACTCGCTGGTTCGCCAATTTGTAATTCACCTTTTGCGCTGTCATCTGACGGTGAGACAGTCGGATCAGATCGAGCTATCGCGAGCCGGGCCGGTGGATCGGCGTCTTCGCCTCGCGATTGAATTCATGCACGACAATTTCGGGCGCGAGCTTGCATTGGAGGAGATCGCTTCGGCGGCGTACCTTTCGGAATATCATTTCGCGCGGCTGTTCAAGCAGATCACCGGAGTTACGCCGCACGTTTATCTGGCGAACGTGCGTCTGGAGCGCGCTCGAAGGCTGCTCGCGGATACGGTGCTGCCCATTAGCGAGATTGCAGCAATGGTTGGCTATCAGAGTCAGAGCCATTTCTCGAAGATGTTCAGATCGGTAACCGGCATCACGCCTCGCGCTTACCGTGAGGGCGCGAAGCCGTGATGGACTTTGGTTGGTCAGAGGTTGTATTTTTGCGAGACCACATCGGCTTCTCAAAGTCAGCAAATTGAATCCAGGTCAAACATCATGATTCGTCCGTTCGATTATTCAGAAATCAGTCGCGACTCCGACGGCATAGCTCATTACAACAGCCTGTTGAACTCGCTGGTCGAAATGCTGCGAGTCACCGTCGACAAGTCTCCCGATCACGAAGCCATCGTCGAGTTGGGCGGTGAACGAGTTAGTTATCACGAGCTGTGGGAACGTTCTGCGCGCGTCGCGGGAGGCTTAAAACGGGCTGGCATCAACCGCGGCGATCGGGTAGCTATACGCCTGGGCAACGGGCTCGATTGGTGCTTCGCGTTCTTCGGAGCGCAGATGGCTGGCGCGGTAGCCGTTCCGGTCAATACTCGCTTCAGCGAACCTGAGGTCGAGTATGTCGTGACTGATTCAGGCTCACGCTTTGTCTTTCTTCCCGGCGATTCCTTGCCGGATGGCGAGCCATTCGTCCTCGACGATCTGAACAAAGGCGATGTCGCCGCGATCTTCTACACCAGCGGGACCACCGGCTTCCCAAAAGGCGCGATGACCACCCACGAGAATTTTCTCTCGAACAGCGAAACTTGCCGCCGTGTAGTGAAGCTTCCAGATGATGGCAGCCTGCGCAATCTGGTGTCGGTCCCTTTGTTTCACGTCACCGGCTGCAACAGCCAGTTGCTGCCGACGTGTCAGTACGGCGATACGCTGGTCATAATGCCGGCGTTTGAAGTGCAGGCCTTCATCAGCGCGATTCGAGACGAACGCATTAGTTTGCTCACTTCAGTTCCCGCGGTTTATTGGCTTGCGATCAATCAAGCGAACTTCAAGGAGCTGGACGCGGGGAACATTGGCTGGGTGTCATACGGCGGCGCGCCGATCGCTCCCGAACTCGTAGCGCGGATCATGGAAGCGTTTCCGAACGCGCGAGTCGGCAACGGTTTCGGTCTGACGGAAACATCTTCGGTTGCGACGTTTCTTCCCCACGAGTACGCGCGCGAGCGGCCCGAGACAGTCGGCTTTGGGGCGCCGGTTGTCGATCTGGATCTTTTTGAGCCCGATTCTGGCACCGGCGTAGGTGAGTTACTCGTGCGAGGCCCGAACGTGGTGAAGGGCTACTGGAACAAGCCGGAAGCGACGGCTGAGACCTTCGTCAATGGCTGGCTGCACACTGGCGACATGGCGCGAATCGACGAACAGGGCTTCGTACAGATTGTCGATAGGAAGAAGGATATGATCTGTCGCGGCGGCGAGAACGTCTACTGCGTCGAAGTCGAGAACGCGCTTGCAGCCCACCCGGCGGTGTTTGAAGTCGCGGTGATGGGCGTGCCAGATTCAATGATGGGTGAAAAGGTCGGGGCCGTTGTCGTGGCTCGTCCAGGAAAGAACATTGATTTAGACGATCTGATGGCGTTCGCGCGAGAGCACCTTGCGGATTTCAAAGTCCCTCAGTTCGTGGTCATTCGCACAGACCCTATGCCTCGGAATCCCGGCGGCAAGATGCTCAAGCCGGTGTTGAGGAGAGAAACGGAATGGGGCAAGCCGCTTCGGTGAGGGTTACTTGTTCGGACTCGCCGGGCCTACGACAGGCAGTTCACTTCTTTTGCTCCAATCTTCAAACGATCCGTCATACAATCGCGCGTCGTAGCCGAGATACTTCGCGACGAAGTAGATCAAGCTTGCCTGCTGTCCGATGTGGCAATAACTCACCACTTCTTTACCTGGCTTGATTCCCGCTTCGGCGAATATCTTTTTCAGCGTCGCTGAGTCTTTCAACTTGTTTGCCTCGTCCGCGAGACTCGAGAACGGGATGTTGACTGCACCCGGAATGTGACCGGCTCGCGGCATGCGGCCCGCGCTTGCGCCGGTGTAAAACTCGGGCGCCCGGGCGTCGACGATCGCAACTTTCGGTTTGTTGAGATTAGCCGACACCCACGCGGCATCAACTACCAATTCAGGCCGAGGATGCGGAGTGAGCGTTCCACGCTTGATCACCGGCGCATCCGTAGTGATTGTCTTTCCCGCTACGCGCCACGCTTCAAAGCCTCCGTCGAGCAGCGATGTCTGTTTTCCAAGACCGAGATAATCGAGCGTGAAGTAGACGCGAGTCGCCGGCGTCACGTAGTTAGCCAAAAAGCAGATGACGATTCGGGAGTTGTCCGACACCCCGACGTCCTCGAACGACGATTTGAGCTTGTCCACCGGTGGAAGCTCCAGCGTGAGCGGCTGACCAGAAACCGCGATACTCGACATCTCGAGGAAGCGCGCGCCGGGAATGTGACCGGCATCGTAGCTCGCCTTCGGACCGATGTTGATGATCACAAGCGAACGGTCGCCCAGATGTTCGGCGAGCCACGCGGTTGAAACCAGCATTGAGTTTGATTCGCTGTTTCCGGCTCTCGCGTCGGCGCGATGCGATGTCGCAAACTGCAAGGCAAGCGCCAGCGCAAACGCGGCGACCGCGATAAGCGATGCTTTGACGAACGCA
>JADGNW010000475.1 GCA_017883315.1 Blastocatellia bacterium
CACGGCGGTCGAATCGATGGGAATGGGCGGGCTGATTGGCGCGGCGGCGTTTCGCCAACTGGCGCTTACCGGAAATCAAGAAGACAAGGACGCGAAGTAGATAGGACTGAACAATGATGACTGCGCTGAAGACAATGATCTTCACGGTGCTCGTGCCGGGAACAGTCGCGGTGCTGATCCCTTACCGCATCGTGTCTTCGGCCGGCGCCCGCGGAACAATCGCGATAGGCGGCCTTCCTTACTTTGTTCATTACTTTGGGTTGGCGGTGATTCCGATCGGCGCGTTGATTTACCTTTGGTGTGCGTGGGATTTCACTTTCGCCGGCAAAGGCACTCCAGCGCCGATCGACCCGCCCAAACAACTTGTCGTCCGAGGTCTCTACAGGTACGTTAGGAATCCCATGTACGTCGGGGTGTTAAGCCTGATCCTCGGACAAGCAATCTGGTTCGAGTCTGTACACTTGATCGCGTATGCAGGACTCGCGTTCCTGCTGATGCACGCGTTTGTCCTCTTCTACGAAGAGCCCGCTCTCAAACGGAAATTCGGAGAGTCTTACGAGCGGTACTGTGAAACAGTGCCCAGATGGATTCCAAGAGTAAAAGCCTGAAGTGAATTGAAGGGAGAAGTATGAGACGCACAATATTGGTTTCGATAGCCATCGTTCTAATCGGCCTGTTGGTCACGGTCGCGGGTAGTTCGGTTTTCGGTGAACGCGGCAAGGCCAACGACGATCAGAGCGGAAATGGTTGGGAATACCTCGTGGTGCAGGGCGGAACGGTGAACCTGACTGGCTCAGACGGCGGAAGCATGCGCAAAGAACCTGGCGCGTTCAGCCGCGAGTCATTCCCTCTGGAGAGGAATCTGGATAAGCTCGGTGCGAAAGGATGGGAGATGGTGTCTGTCTCGGGATCGCCGGCCGACCCCATCTTCTATCTCAAGCGCAGGAAGTAGCTAGCGAGATGGTGCTGGTTTAGTGGACTCACTGGTCGGTGACAGCGCGGCGTTGGAGCAACCTCTTTCATTGTCGCGCTGATTTGATTCTAAAGTAGAAGTGCACGCACGCTAGAATGATCGCGATGCTGAACAGAGCAATCCGAGCCACCTTCTGTGTCTTCGATTGCTTTGGATCAATCAGGGCCGCGACATTGCTTGAAATAAGAATACCTGGAATCAGATAGTCCTTCATTATTACGCCGCCGATCCCGAATACGACCAGAAAAGCGACGTAAGCTATTTTCCACTTCTTCGAAAAATCTCTTGCAAGCATCTCTGTCCTCAACGACCGTGATCAAGTGACGGTTTATCGTCTGCTGGCAATAAGCCGATCCATTCTACTTCTTCACCGTTTCACGACCTCAAGCTCGAAGTGAATCTCCTTCCCTCGCAGGACCGCATTCAAGTACTGCTCCCAGAACTTGCGAATGAATCTCATCGAAGGAACTCGATGATCGAGATTGATCAAGAGCTCAAGGCCTGTCACCTTCCACAGATTCAACAATGTCACGCGCGCCTTGAGTTGGCGGAAACGAACATCCGTGTAGAACGGAAAGACTGCCCGTTCGTCAGTTAGATTTCGAAACGAATAGCTGTTCAGATGATTGCGATGAGTCAAGTCGGTAGCGAAATCCGGGTTCGTCCAGTGAGGCGCAACCAGTTTCACTATACCGCCATTTCGCGTGATGCGATGAAGCTCACACATCACGGCCATCGGATCTCGAACGTGTTCGATTACGTGGCGGCCCATCACTTCGTCGAATTCATCATCCGCGAATGGATACGGCAGGTCATCCAGGTCGTGAATCACGTCAGCCGCCGTGCGTGGGTTAATGTCCATGCCGATCGCGCCCGCAACTTTGTTGGTCCCGCAGCCGATATCGAGCACCCGCGGTCTCCGGGATTCAAGCTGCGGCTCGACATTACTCTCGGTCTTGATCATTGACGTGTTAACCCACGCTCAAGAGCGCTTTGGCTTGATGGTCCTGAACGCGCGATGGATCTTCTTCTCCCGGCTCTTGCGTTTCAGATTCAGCCTCGTGTCCATCCTCGCATCCAGATACTCCATCTCTTTTTCCATTTTGGTATAGCTCTCGTATCGCTCTCGGTCGAGCGAGCCCTCCTCGAGCGCTTCCCTCACCGCGCAGCCGGGTTCGTTCTGGTGACTGCAGTCAGTAAAGTAGCAAGCCGCCGCAATCGATTGAACGTCGGAGAACGCCAGGTCCAATGAGCCGCTCGCGTCCCACATCTGCAACTCGCGCATGCCCGGCGTGTCGATCAACAACCCGCCCGTCTTCAACACGAGCAGCTCGCGATGCGTAGTCGTGTGCCGGCCACGGCTGTCGTGTTCACGAACCTCCGCAGTCTTCTGGATCTCATCCCCGACTATTCGATTGATCAGAGTCGATTTGCCCGCGCCCGAGGAACCCAGAAACGCGACGGTCACACCTGGCAGCACGTACTGATCAATTGCTTCGAGCCCCTGACCCGAAACCGAACTGATCGCGTGAACCGGAGTGCCAGGCGCAACCGACCCGGCGGCTGAGATTTTTTGCTCGACGTCCTGGCATAGATCAGCTTTGCTGAGTATGACCACCGGCGCAGCGTTGCTTTCAAAAGCAGCGACGAGATAGCGTTCGAGCCGCCGAAGATTGAAGTCGTGGTCGAGACCCTGAACCAGGAAAACTGTGTCGACGTTTGCAGCGACGACTTGTTCTTCGCTGTTTGCGCCGGCGGCCTTGCGTGAGAACTTGCTTCGGCGTGGTAAGACGGCGTGAATCTGAGCCAGGCCGTCTCGCTCGCGCGTGGCGACCGAAACCCAATCTCCAACAGCGGGAAAATCAGCCGCGCTCTCACTGTCGAATCTCAGCTTGCCCCGTACGCTAGCACTTAGTTCGCCTTGTTCGGTATAAAGCCGATATGCACCACGCTCTTCGAGCACGACTCTTCCGGCAAAGTGGCCTAGCTCGCGATACGGTTGAAAGGCCTGCTCGAAGAACTCGCTCCAACCGAGTGACTCCAGGTCGTACATACGAGTTCACTTCTTCGAGGCGGTCTTGGATGCGCGTTTGGCGGCGCCCTCCCCGATACGCGAGCCGGCGAACGCGGCGAAGCCAGGGTAGCGCGCGGCCGTGCCTAATTCTTCTTCGATTCGAAGCAACTGATTATATTTCGCGACGCGGTCGGTGCGGCTCGCCGAACCCGTCTTGATCTGACCTGCGTTCGTAGCGACGGCCAGATCGGCGATAAACGTGTCTTCGGTTTCACCCGAGCGATGCGAGATCACGCACGTGTAGCCATGAGTCTTGGCCAACTCGATTGTATCCAGCGTCTCAGTAAGCGTAC
>JADGNW010000476.1 GCA_017883315.1 Blastocatellia bacterium
ACGCCGTTATCAGGGTTGTACAGTAAAATTCTCATCGACCGATCCCCTCGAGCTGTTTGAAGAACACGTGAAAAATGCCTCTGGAAGATGTGGTTAAAATAAGCAAAGAACGGAAAGGGCGAAGCTGCAGAACATACAAGTATTAAGCATACTCTTCCGGCTCGCGCGGACTATACCACATGAAGGCCACGGGGTACACCCTCGTTGTGCCGTCCAATCAGGATTTTACCGGGTTGACTATTATGCTTGGCACGACGTGTATCCAAATGCTAGAATCCGCGCCTTAGTTGGCGGGCGCGTCCCGAATCAGTTCCGAGTACATTTCTAATCAACGGTTTAGTGGAGGTCTCCGTGGGTTCACCGAAGATCGTTTTGACGGCATCGGCAAGCGAGGCGAGCGAGTGGCGGCACAGCATTTGGCAACAGATGCTTTCGGCGACACTTCCGGCAAAGCACGCCCACAGGTGGCGTGATCCGGAAATGCTGAAGAACGAGTCCTGGCCCGACGGGCGCGCCAAGTATGTGCCCAACGGCCTGCGAATGGTCGAGACATTGCTGCTCCGGGAGTATTCGGAAGACGATGTCGTTGTCTGTTACCTGGAGAATCTGGAAAAGTTTGTCGGACCTGAAACGAAGGTCGTAGCTATTCACGCGCACAACCCTCTCGGGATTTCATACGCCACCGACGTCTATTCAAAGATCGCGGGCAAGAACCTGATCCCCGTCAATGCGGCTGAGTTTCTTAAGATCGTCAAGCATCCAGTCATCGAAAAATTCAAACCAAAGATCGTCATCGGTGGTCCGGGCGCCTGGCAACTTGAACGTGCGGAACGCCTGGACGAGTTCAATGTCGATTATCTGATCGACGGCGAGATCGAGAGAGTCTTCAGCGATCTCTTCAAGCGAATGATGGCGGGCGATCCGACGCTCGAGCGAATCATCAAAGTTCCCAAGAACATGCAACCGACGGTCGAAGAGATTCCTGTAGTGAAGCATCGCTCAACCTTCGGCGTCGTGGAAATCACGCGCGGTTGCGGCCGCGGTTGTCAGTTCTGCGGTCCGGCGACAAAGGTCGGCCGGTCATTCCCGATGCAGCACATCATGGACAGTGCTCGCGTCAATGCAGAGGAAGGCGCAACGGAGATCATGCTCGCGACTGAGGACATGTTCCTCTACGAGCAACTACCGAACTTTGAAACGAATACGCCCGCGCTGGAAACAATGCTCAAGGGAGTAAAGACCGTCCCCGGCATCGAGACGTTGCAGATGTCGCACATCACGATGGCGCCGGTGGTTAAGGATCCGACTGTCATTGAGCGCCTGACGCCGCTGATCGTTCCCTATTCACACGTACAGCATAAAGAATCTACTGACCCTGATCACCGCATGACGGATCCAATCATCGGATTGGAGACCGGCAGTTCGCGACTCTTCGACATCTTCATGAAGGGCAAAGCCTATCCATACAAGGCCAAGCAATGGCGCGATGTCGTACTGAAGGGCATGGAGACGCTCAACAAGCACAACTGGTTCCCATTCTGCACATTCATCATCGGATTACCCGGAGAGACGGACGCCGACACTAAAGAATCGCTCAATTTGCTTTACGATCTGCGTGATGCCAAGGGGACCTTCGTCCCGACCTTCTTCGTGCCGCTCGAAAACACGCGCATGAAACAGAAGGAGAGCGCGAAGCTGATCGAAATGACCGACCTGCAATGGGAGTTCTTCTATACCTGCTGGAAATACAACTTGCACTTCTGGAAGGGTACCGCGTCGACCATGAAGTTTTCGCTGGGCGTTCCCTTCTACTACTACATGCTCGGCCGTAAGCTGTTCGGCGACGGCATCAAGTATCCGCTCTATCGTTTCGCCGGCGTGCCCGATCGTTTTATGCGCAAACACCTCTACCTGGACTTTACCGGATACAAGCGCAGCGACGGAGTTATGCAGGCGCCCGTCAACGAAATTCTGCCCGGGTTCCAGAACGTCCGCGAAAAAGGGCTGAACCTGATCGACGCCAGCCAGTTGCACCACATTGCGCCCCCGGTAAATGTTGGCACGGAGGGAGTCCCGGTAGCCACCAACTGATTCCACCCAACCAGATATCGTCGAGGCCTTAAAGACGTCCTTCTCGGGATACTCCTTTTCGCACGTCCGCGCTCTTGCCGTAGCCGCTTTAGCGCGGATATTTGCTGTTGACAGAACCCCTGTAGGTGGAGTAGATTGCGCCGAGTTGGTTCTCACCCTTAGATAAACCGGGGAGGCGTACTGGCGCCAAACGCGCGGGTGCGAGAGGTGGGTGGATGAAGCGAGGTTCCTGGAACATCGCACTGGAGAAAGCGGCGACGTAAGAAATTACTCGCCGCTTTTGAGTTTTCGCAAGCGTCGCGCCAGGCAGGGCGTAATGACCAAAGTCGAGTTAGTTAAATTAATCGGTGACGTCCTGCGTCAACTGGATAACTTGAAAACAAACCGCTCGGCCGATCTCAGCGGCGCCGTCCGGCCAGAAATCCGAAACACGCTCGCCAGGCAGCAACTGAAGATTGCGATAACTGATCTCGACGAGAGCACGCCTGCCTTTTTCAAAGCCATCGAAGACATTCTGGCCCTTAATGCCACGCTCCATGGCGCCATCGATGCCGCTGACAATGGCGTTGCGCTGACCGACAATCTCAAGTGCTTCGTCAAAACCGTCGATGGTTTGATCGAGAGCCAACATTGACTCCAGCAGGGCGCCACGCGTTACCGGCCCTACGTCTCTCGCAGGTTTCGGTTTGACAGAAGCCACGGGCCCATGCAAGATTCGCCCGAATGAGCTCAGACAAAACAACCGGGTCGAGACGGATTCGAGCGCGATTGGTCTTGCGACTAGCAGGAGCAGCTCTGGCCGCTCCACTGCTACTCACCTTAGGGTGTAGCGGCTCTCTTTATAAAGTTAAGCCGGCATCAGAACTTGCTCGCCTGCCCGACAATGCCGCAACCGCCAACCTGGGACCAGTCTCGTTTCGCGCCGCGCCGTTGCTTACCGACGAAGAGAGTCAGGAACTCTTTGAATCAAACTTGCACTTGGCCGGATTGCTGCCAGTGCGGGTAGAGATCGTTC
>JADGNW010000477.1 GCA_017883315.1 Blastocatellia bacterium
CTGACGATTCTGGCCAGTACCGCGGGGGCGGCGCTCGAGAGTGCGGGACTCTACAGGCAACTGGCGCAAGCTGAGGAAAAATATCGCTCAATCTTTGAGAATGCCGTCGAGGGAGTCTTTCAATCCAGCGCTGACCGGCGATTCCTCACAGTCAATCCCTCGCTCGCCCGGATACTTGGATACGATTCGCCCGAAGAAGTAGTCAACGCCTTTACCGATGTTGGGCGGCAACTCTATGTACGGCCAGAGCTGGCGACGGAAGTTACCCTCGCTCTTGAAAAGGTCGGAGTAATGCAGGGCCTTGAGTTCGAAGGCTATCGGAAAGATGGCGAGAAGATCTGGTTGTCGCTGAATATCCGTCTGGTGCGCGATCACACTGGGGCCGCCGTTTATCGCGAGGGCACTATCGAAGACATTACCGAGCGTAAGCGGGCGGAGGAGGAGGCGCAGACATCACGGCAGATCATCGACGGGATTCTTAATGCGATACCCGTGCGGATATTCTGGAAAGACAAGAATCTCGTCTACCAGGGCTGTAACGCGGCATTCGCGCTCGATGCGGGTTTTGCGGATCCTAAGGACGTCGTCGGAAAAGATGATTACCAGATGGGTTGGCGTGATCGGGCGGAACAGTATCGCGGCGATGACCAACAAGTCATCGACAGCGGCTGCTCCCAGCTGCTCATCGAAGAACCCCTGACGACTCCTGAAGGAAACACCATCACTCTGCTTACGAGCAAGGTACCATTGCGCAGTGCAACGGGGGAGATTAGCGGCATCCTCGGGACGTTTATGGACATCACCGAGCGAAAGCGGGCTGAGGAGTCATTACGCGAGAGCGAAGAACGCTACCGCGACCTGGTGGAAAACAGCCATGAAATAATCTGTACGCATGATCTCGATGGGAAAATCCTTTCGGTCAATCGCGCCACTTTGCAATTGTTGGGCTATGAACCAAGTGACTTTGTTAATAAGAAGAACATTAGAGATATTTTGGCCCCTGAGGTTCGTGATCAGTTTGACGATTACATGAAAGATATTCTCGAAAAGCGCGCGACCACCAATCTAGTGCTGGTGCAAACACGTTCAGGCGAGCGGCGAGTATTGGAATACTACAACTCTCTGCGAACCGAGGGAGTGGAAAAACCTATCGTTCGTGCGATTGCTCGGGACATCACCGAGCGGCGGCGAGCGGAAAAAGCCTTGCGCGAAAGCGAAGAGAGCTATCGTGACCTGGTCGAGAATGCGCATGACATCATCTTCTCTCACGATCTTGAAGGTAACTACACCTCGGTCAACCGGGCCGCGGAACAGATCACAGGGTACACACGCGAAGAGTGTCTGAGACTGAATATCACCGATACCATCGCGCCAGAGCACGTCAGTAAGACGCGGGAAATGATGGCCAAGAAGCTCGCGGGCGAGAAGGTCACCGCATACGAAGTTGACCTCTTGGCTAAGGATGGCAAACGAATCTCGGTGGAGGTCAATACCAAACTAATCCTCCAGGATGGCGTTCCGGTTGGGGTCCAGGGAATCGCCCGTGACGTGACCGAGCGCAAGCACCTTGAGGATCAGCTGCGACAGTCGCAGAAGCTGGAAGGGATCGGGCAACTGGCGGGGGGCATCGCTCACGACTTTAACAATCTGCTCACCGCAATCAACGGCTACAGCAGTCTCGCGTTGCAGCGAATCGAAGGTAATCCTTCGGTCAGGACTTACCTGGAAGAAATCAAGAAGGCCGGTGATCGCGCCGCGAACCTGACCCGGCAGTTGCTGGCCTTTGGACGCAAGCAGATTCTGCAACCGCTGCCGCTCAGCCTGAACGACATAGTTACGGACATGAGTAAGATGCTGCGGCGACTGATTGGCGAAGATATTCAGCTCAGCGCCAAACTGGCGACCGATCTGAAGCGCGTCAAGGCAGATCCCGGCCAGATCGAGCAAGTGCTGGTTAACCTGATCGTCAATGCACGGGATGCGATGCCGCAGGGCGGCAAACTGACGATCGAGACTGCGAACGTCGAGTTGGATCGGGAATATGCCAGCGCGCACGTTGGTGTTCTTCCCGGCGCCTACGTTGTGCTGGCGGTCAGCGACACCGGCACCGGCATGGACGAAAGAGTGCGGCAACAAATCTTCGAACCATTCTTTACGACCAAAGAAAAAGGCAAGGGAACCGGCCTTGGCTTGTCGACTGTTTACGGGATCGTGAAGCAGAGCGGGGGAAACATCTGGGTGTACAGCGAGCCGAATCACGGAACGACGTTTAAGGTTTATCTGCCGGCGCTCGCGTCAACCGCTAAATCATCCGAGGTCGAAGCGGTGGAGAGCCCAATACCACGGGGATCAGAGACCGTTCTCTTGGTCGAAGACGAAGAAGTGGTGCGCGGGTTGGCGCGCCAAATTCTGGAGGGCGCGGGCTACCAGGTCCTGGTTGCGCAGCAGGGGGAAGAAGCGATTCGTCTTTGTATTGAGCATGCGCAAGAAATCCATCTGTTGCTGACCGATGTCGTGATGCCCGGCGCCGGCGGCAAAGAGGTTGCCGACCGTTTGGGTTCTCTGCGCCCGGGGATCAAGGTGCTGTTCATGTCGGGTTATACCGACGAAGCGATCGTTCACCATGGAGTGCTGGATCCGAATGTGAAATTCATTCAGAAGCCTTTCTCGCCGGCCGCGCTCGCCAAAAAAGTGCGCGAGGTGCTCGACTCAAACGGGAAAGGGCTGGTGGTCTAGGCATTCTCCCTTCCCCCGAGGATAAGGGGGTGGGGATGAGGGTCATAGGGCGTGGGGCCGACGTAATCCCTCACCCTGCCCCTCTTTCAAAGGGAGAGGGAGAAGTTCAAAGAGGCGACAAGATTCATGTCAGCTGAAGACTCGAAAAAGCGGCCAGCGATTCTGATCATCGACGACGATGAGCAGGTGCGGAATTTGCTCAGGGAGATCTTGAGTGACGGGAACGATTGTGCGTTGGCCGGATCGGCCGAAGACGCACTGGCGCTGCTCGGCACTGAAAGCTTCAATCTCGTGATTAGCGACATCAACATGGGAGGAATCAGCGGCCTTGAGCTGATCCCGCGCGTGCTAGAACAAACGCCCGATACCGTGGTCGTCATGATCAGCGGACAGCAAACTATCGACTATGCGATCGAGTCCATGCGGGCCGGCGCTTTTGATTACATCACCAAGCCCCTGGGCATTCGTCAGATCCATGCCGCCGTGCGCCGAGCGCTTGAACATCACGAGTTACTCCGGGAAAAGCGGCGGTATGAGAATCATCTGGAAGATCTGGTCAAAGAGCGCACCGCCGAAGTCGAACACCTGGCTTACTACGATCGGCTTACCGATCTTCCCAATCGAGTCTTGTTTGCCGATCGCTGCGCGCAGGCGTTGGCGATTGCCCATGGTACTCAACACCAGACCGGCGTCCTGCTGGTTTCGCTCGACCGATTCAAAAAGATCAACGACACGTTGGGCCACGATGCCGGCGATGTCGTGCTGACCGAGGCCGCGGCGCGACTGCGGAATTGTGTCGGAGAAGCCGACACGGTCGCGCGCTCGGATGGTGATGAGTTCGCTTTGCTTCTGACCCAGGTCAGTGAAGCCGGAGAACTGGCCAACGTTTCGCTTGCGATCGCGGACGCGTTCAAGCCGCCTTTTCAACTGGGGCGGCAGGAAGTTTACGTTACGGTCAGCATCGGGATCGGCATTTTTCCCCTCAATGGCGAAGACCACTCCACGATTCTCCGAAACGCGAGTGCAGCACTGTACCGGGCGAAGAAACAGGGTGGAAACAATTGCCAGTTCTATGCCGCCGATATGAACGCACAGGCGCACAAGCGTCTCGCTCTGGAGACCAGCATGCGCCGGGCGATCGAAAACGACGAGTTCATCACTTACTACCAGCCGTTGGTGAATTTGGCTTCGGGTGAAGTGGTCGGATCTGAGGCTCTGGTGCGATGGCTCCATCCTGAACTCGGACTGCTGCCACCGGCAAAGTTCATCGGTCTGGCCGAAGACACCGGGATGATTGTGGACATCGGGGATTTTGTCATGAGCACTGCTTGCGCTCAAACGCGCGCGTGGCAGGACCGGGGCTATGGCCGCTTGCACATAGCCGTGAACGTGTCAGCCCGTCATTTTCGGCAACCGAATTTTCTCGACCGGGTGGTGCAAATTCTGAAGGAGACTCGACTCGATCCGGTTTGCCTGGAACTGGAGCTGACTGAGACTTCGATCATGGAAAACCCGGAAGCGGCCGTGGAACTGCTGACGGAAATCAGAAACCTGGGCGCGCGGGTAGCGATCGATGACTTCGGCACCGGCTATTCGTCGCTCAGCTACTTGAAACGCCTGCCGATCGATACCGTGAAGCTGGATCGCTCGTTTGTAAACGGCGCGACCAGCGATCCGGACGATGCGGCGCTGGTCATGGCAATCATCACTCTGGCGCACAACCTGGGACTCAAGGTGATCGCCGAAGGCGTGGAGACTGACGAGCAAATGAACTTTCTGCGGCTGCTGAGATGCGACGAGGCGCAGGGTTACCTTTTCAGCAAGCCCGTGCCGGCCGAAGACTTTGAGTCCGCGCTGACCCTGGCACCACAACGAAAGCTAAGCTTTCTAGCCCGGAGTCCGCGGCCGGATCTAAACGACTACTCGAACGTCGTAAACCTGGCTTCCAAGCCGATTCGTTCTTCTGGAAGATGATGAACCAAACCTTACACGCGCTGGTAATTGATGACGAGCAACAGGTGCGCGACTTTGTCTGCACCGTGCTCGCGGGTGACGGCTGGGAAGTAAGTCGCGCCGCGTCCGCCGAAGAGGCGTTTGAAATGCTGGGCCAGAAAAGCTGGGCCATAGTCGTTTGCGACGTGATGCTGGGCGGCGCGGACGGCTTTGCGGTAATGCGGCGCTTTAAAGCGGAGTTGCCGGACGCGAAAGTAGTCTTGATGACCGGGCACGGCAGTGCCGCCGGCGCGCTGGATGCGACAGCCTTTGGCGCTTATGACTATATCTTGAAACCCTTCGGCGCCGAGGAATTGCAATCACTGTCGACCGCGCTGCGCGAGCAACTGCTCAGCCGGCCGCAGCGGCTCTCCGGGCGCCGGCGCGGTGGGCATGATTCCGATATCGACCTGGTGGGTCGCAGCTATGCTTTCATAGAAGTAATGAAACAAGTCGGCCGCGTGGCGGCAACCAATCTACCCGTGTTTTTGACGGGCGAATCGGGAACCGGAAAAGAGTTGGTGGCCGCGGCGCTTCATCAACACAGCGGCCGGGCTGACAAGACTTTCGTCGCGGTAAATTGCGGCGCGATTCCCGCGGAACTGATCGAGTCGGAACTGTTTGGTCACCTGAAGGGGTCGTTCACCGGAGCCGACCGCGATCGGCGCGGCCTCTGGGAAGAAGCCGATGGCGGCACGGTTTTCCTGGACGAGATTACTGAAACCACGCAATCGTTTCAGGTGAAGTTGCTGCGCGTCTTGCAGGAACGCGAGATTCGCCGGGTTGGTTCCAACCAGACCCGCCGCGTTGACGTGCGGGTGATCGCCGCCAGCAACCGCGACGTTGACGAAGAAGTCAAAGCCGGACGCTTTCGCAACGATCTGTTCTATCGCCTAAATGCGGTGTCGATCATACTGCCGCCATTGCGCGAGCGGCGCGAAGATATTCCGCCGCTGGCCCAGGCCTTTGCGGATCGCGTCTACTCCCTGAGCCCGGCGGTGCGGTTTTCGCCCGAAGCCGTGATCCTGCTCGATCAATATCCGTGGCCGGGAAACATCCGCGAGCTTGAGAACGCCGTGGTCCGCGCTGCCGCGATGTGTGATGGAATGATCCGGGTCCAGGATCTGCCGGAACGCATTCGCCATTACCGCGACGCGCATCTGGCCCGGGACGAGCAGGACAAGCGGGCGGTGGGACCAGCGGCGGAGCCGGAGGAATGGCCGCTGCTGTCTGCGGTGGAAGGGCGCTATGTCGCGCGGGTTTTGATCCACACTTCGGGCAACAAGCAGGCGGCCGCTCGCGTGCTTGGGGTCGATCGCAAGACGCTCGACCGCATGATTAAGCGACATCAGATAAGTTTCGAGAGAACGTCCAGCCACAAGCCGAACGGCTTTGTACCTCACGGCTCAGCCGCGACCGATGGCGAGGCGAACTAGCGTCGCGACGGTGGGTTTTGCCCCAGCTAAACGCCACACATCTCCGCTCACAAATCTTCGGCCTTTCGTGAGGCCATGCATGGTTCGCGGTAATGCTCACTTCTTGCGCCCTTCAGCTCAAGGCGCGACACGCTGCTAAGCGGCACATCCTTTGCCAAGGGATTTACCGACAAGACCGCGATCTCCGATCGCGTTCGAGATTGGCGGCGTGATCCACCTTCTTCAAACTCGCCGCCCAATACCTACCCGGCCCCAAACTTCGCTGCTTATCTAAGACATTGCATCCGGTCAACGGAGTTCGCTCCTAACCTCGATCAGATCGCAAAGTGACGTGCACGCCGCAAAGCTTGAGGGCTGACTGGCTCAATTCCAACTACTCCTGTCTGAGCTACCTTGCGACGTTTGTATTGCAGAAGATCGAGGAAAACAATGTCTACTCTTGATAAGAAAACTCCGGGTGCCGAAGCTCGCCAGCTGGCGCCGGATACAATTCTTCAAAGCCGTTATCGGATCGTCCGTCACCTGGGAAGCGGCGGGATGGGCGCGGTCTACGAAGCCATCGACCTCCGGCTCGGCCATACCGTTGCGCTCAAGCAAGCCCTGACCTCGGACGAAGAACTATGGAAACAGTTTGAACGTGAAGCCCGTCTGATGGCCCGGCTGAATCATCCGGTGCTGCCTCGCGTCAGCGACTATTTCACCGAAGGCCATCGCGCGTTTTTCGTGATGCAGTTTGTTGAGGGTCAGGATCTTGCGGAAATCATCGCGCAGCAACCCGGACCATTTCCGCGGCACGCCGTGGTCGCCTGGGCCGATCAATTACTGGACGCGCTCATCTATCTGCACTCGCGCGAACGGCAAGTCATTCATCGTGATATCAAGCCGCACAATCTCAAGATCACTCCGACGGGCAAAATCGTTTTGCTCGACTTTGGCTTGGCCAAGACGCAAATTGCGAATGCCGCCGACGCGGCATCGAGCACCAGCATTTTTGGCTATACGCCACGTTATGCTCCGCTGGAACAGATTCAGGATCTCGGCACAACGCCGCAGAGCGACATCTATGCCCTGGGCGCGACGCTCTATCATTTACTCACTGGCGTCAAACCGCCTGATGCGCTGGCGCGAGCTGCGGCCCTGGTAAGCGCCAAACCGAGTCCGCTCAAACCGGCAAACGAAGTCAACCTCGCAGTGGGTCCGGAACTCGCTGCGATCCTTGATCGCGCGATGGCGCAGAATCCTGACGAGCGCTACGGCAGCGCCATTGAATTTCGGGAAGCGCTGCGCCGGCTGGGCCGGGTTGATGGCGAGGAGGAAGTAGAACTGGTAGTGCGCCATGCTCCGATCGAGGCCACGGTCGTAGAAGTCCTGGAAACGGGAGAGACCACGCTGGTAGCGTCGTCAGTCCGAATCGGGGCCGCCGGCCGGCTTGGCTCGCGCGCGATCGCGGCAATGCTGGTGATCATGCTGTTGGCCTTTGGCGTCTTCTGTGCCTGTTATCCGTGGCAGCTTCCCCTGCCGGTGCGCGCAGAGATTTCAGCACATGAATTGCCGGTCATAAGCGAGTCTGTGGTGCAACGCGCCCGCGTGGGAACGACGACGGCGCGCAAACCGCGATCCTGAGCAAACGGTCGGACGCGATCTAATCTGGTGAGTTTCGATTTGTCAGTAGTGGGGTAAGGTCAACACGGCCTTGCCCCACTATCCGTTTACGCGGTCGCTTCGCGATACGCACGCTTCGCCTTACAATATCACCCGCTTTGAATCGTAAGACGTTTGTGCCCCTGTAGCTCAACGGTTAGAGCAGCAGACTCATAA
>JADGNW010000478.1 GCA_017883315.1 Blastocatellia bacterium
CGCAAAGCCTCAGCCCGTCGCTTATGTTGGCGACACGGATGACGCGATCAACAACACTCGCGTTGAGAGTGTTCGCCGGCCCGACCCGAACTCCGAAGCGCTTCTTCCGCCAACTGAGAAGGAAATCGCGGATCCCAAGTCGCTCAAGACTGATCGGCCGGTCGTCAATCAGCAAGAACGAATCTTCACCGGCAAAGATGAGCGCGGGCGATCGACGGCCCAGACCGCGCAGGTAGGTCGGAGCTTCGGCAGTCCTACGCCCGCTGCTTTGATTGGGGGCGTTGGAATTGGCTCTGGTGGCGGGTTTGGAGGCGGCACCGGCTTACCCGGGGGGACTGAGTATGGCAGACGAATTCAAGCGATCCTCGGTCGAAACTACACGCCGCCCGCGATCGACTCAGGCGGAATGCAGTACGTGATCATGCTCATTCGCATCGCGCGGGATGGAAGGATTCTATCGATCTCGGGTGGCCGCGTGTCGCCCGCTTACATGAAGCAGCGCTCCTCGAACGCGCAAGTGAATTACGCGGCCGAGCGCGCGGTGATTGCATCGGACCCGCTTCCGCCATTCCCTTCGGCGTTTCTGGCCGGTGCACAAGAAGCGACGGCGGAAGTTTGGTTCCGGTATCCGAAATGATATTCTTTGAAAGTTCACCGCATCGGTGCGGGGGACGCTGAACTAAATACAGAAGACGTCCGGTGTGCTCTGAGGTGAAATGAGTTCCAAAATATGAGATCACGAGCTTCAATTGCGTTAGCATCTCTTCTCCTTTTCTTCTGGTCAAGCGTGCCTCTTGTCGCCCGGCAGGAAACAACTCAGCAGGACGACATCCGAAAACAAATCGGCACGATCATTGTCACTCCGGGCAATGGCCCTAACCTCGCCGTCGCCGATTTCATAGCTCGCTCGGCCGGACTGGAAGCCGCGGCCGGCACTTTCAATCAAGTCCTGTGGGCTGACCTTGATTTCGCCGCCGTATCGGGATTGGTCGGCAAGAGCCTTTACCCGAAGACGCTGGTTCCCGATCCCGCTTCTTTGAAATTCGACGAATGGAGCGCCGATCCGGTCAAAGCGGATTACGTTGCGTTCGGTAATCTTCAAAACACAGGCGGCGAGAGTTCTGCTGATACTTACCTGTTCGACGTGAAGACGAAGCAACAGCTCATCGCGTCGCGGCACACAGGCGACCCGCGGCGTATCGCGCACGAATTCGCAGACGAAGTAGTAAAGCTGCTGACGGGCCGCGACGGAATCGCGACTTCGAAGATCGCTTTCGTTGGCGGCGAATCGATCAGGGCGATGGACTACGACGGCTTCAATCAGCGCGGGATCGCAAGCGACGGTCCAATGGTGCGGTTTCCGCAGTACTCACCTGACGGCCGTTATCTGGCTTACGTGAGCTTCAAGACCGGAGTCCCAAACATCGTAGTGCGCTCGGCGGAAGGCGGTCTGATCGGCGGCACAAATTTCAACTCGACAACTACTTCGCCGACGATTTCTCCAAGCGGCCAGCTTGCGTTCAGCTCGGCGATTGGCGGTGATGGCTCGATGGAGATTTACGTCTCAAATCTCGACGGCTCGAACGCTCGCAGGCTGACGCGAACGCCGAAGCGTATCAATATCTCGCCGCGTTGGAATCCGAAGACCGGGCGTGAGATTGCTTTCATATCGGACCGGGCCGGGACACCGCAAGTTTATGTGATGGACTCGAGCGGCGCGAATCAGCGTCCGTTGATCGCTCGAGGCGGTCAGGCGGATTCGCCCTCGTGGTCGCCCGACGGGCGCTACGTCGCGTTCACTTATGGAGGCGCGGGAAGCTTTCAGGTTTTCGTTGCGGATGTAGCATCAGGCCAGCTAATTCAGCTAACATCGCAGGGGCGAAACGAGAGCCCGACCTGGTCGCCTGACAGCCGGCACATCGCGTTTCAATCGAACCGTTCGGGTCGATGGGACGTTTGGCAGGCGCACATCGACGGCAGCGGCCAACGCCAGCTCACACGCGGCGGCGGCCGCTCGCCGACGTGGGCAAAGTGATTTTACTGTCGCGTAGACTGTCTAGTCTGCGCCTGACTTGTTATGGAGACGCATACGAATACGACGCGCAGACTAAACAGTCTACGCCACAATGGGAGCTCAAAATGAAAAGAAAGATTTCGAGAACAGTTGCGATCATCTTTGCTACTTCTATCCTGGCTGGCATCGTGGGATGCGCAAAGCCAAAGGTAACGCTGCAGGTGTCACGCGACCGCGTCCAACAGGGCGAAGACGTTCGCGTGAACTGGACATCCAAAGATGCGAAGCAGGTTACACTCAACGGAAAGGCGGTCGATAAGACAGGGGCGGAGGTCTTCAACCCGGACAACACGACGACCTACACCGCAGTCGCAACTCGCGGCAAGAAGGAAGCGCGTGACAGCAAAGTTGTCGCGGTGACGCCGCGTCCGGCTCGTCCGAGCATTCGCATCTCAGCCGATCAGGAAGCGATAACCCGCGGCCAAAGCACGACGCTTCGATGGACCTCGAACAACGCGGACCGCGTGACGATCAGCGAGTTGGGCACCGTGCCCAGCTCCGGCTCGCGCGTAGTCAGCCCGTCTCAATCGACGACCTACGATGCGGCAGCAACGGGACCGGGCGGAACCGACAACGCATCGGCTCGCGTGACCGTGACGGAAGAAACTCCCGCGGGAGACAGGCCGCGAACTAACACTTCCCCGCCAAACCCAACGATCGCAGCGATCTTCAATCAATGGGTGCAGACTATCTATTTTGAGCTAGATAAGTCTGACATCCTTCCACAGTCGCAAGACAAGCTGCGCCGAGCGGCCGGTTGGCTGACGCAAGCTCCGAATCGCTCGATCGTGTTTCGCATTGAAGGAAACTGCGATCCTCGCGGCACCGAAGAGTACAACATCGGATTGGGCGAACGACGAGCGCAAGCGGCAAAAGAGTTTCTGGCGTCGTTGGGAGTTGAGACATCGAGGATCCAGACGGTGAGCTACGGTAAGGAGCGCGCCGCTGGCACTGGTGAAGGCTCGCCGGATCAATCGCCGTCATGGGCGCACGATCGCCGCGATGATTTCATATACGTGAGCGGGGGCACGCCACGGAATCCTTAGAAGTTAGATTGTCTTAGTTAACGGTCGGTGAATCGCACGTGATGGCTATTGAGCGGATACTGAGATATGTCGATCTGACTCCAGAGCAGAGCGAGCAACTTGAAATTGCGACAACTGTGGAGAATGGCCGACCGGTTGAGCCTATGCGCATCGAGCATCCAACCTGGCTGGCAATCTCACACTGGTCTGACTCAACGTCGAATGAGTTTTACATCATCTACTTTCTGTCGGCAGATGGCCGATGCATTGACTTCGCGCAGCATCGATCATTTGAAGCGGCTGTCGATGAAGTCGCAGCCGCAGTCGAGAGCAGTCAGTGGCGGACCTGCTCGGTGATGCTCGAAGAAGAATGGGATCGGATTCCAAGAGAATCTATCCTGTAATTTCTCTGTCACCCGACGGCCGTCACCTGTGCGTGATATCGAGCAAGATCGTTTCGAGCGCTGTTGGCTGCGAATCGCTGACCGGCGCCTGTGGTGCCTAAGATCAATAGGAGAGTTCTATGTCTTCCAAGTTCATTATCGCCCTCGTTTTTGTTTTGTTGTCGGTAATGCCGATCGGCGGAAGTGGATTAGCCGACCAGAAAGACCGCGACGCGCAGCTCAAGCTGGCGCTCGATGAGTTGAAGGCTGAAGTGATCGTGCTCGAGCGCCAGGTGCGCTCGATGCAAGAAACTACAGATAAGAACAGCGGTCAGTTGAACGCTCTGATCACGCAGATTGTCGATAACGTCAACGCGATCCGCCAGGCGCAGAGCCGCGTATCCGAGGGCAGTTCAAGCGCTCTGCAATCGGTCAGCGGACTGAGTGAGCAAATCGGGGCGACGAACCAGCGAATCGATCGCGTGTCGGAGCAGTTGGCTCAGCTCAAGAAGCTCGTAGAGAACCTGCCGAAGCTCCCGACTTTCACTGAGATCACGCCAGGAAATCCCGATCAACTCTTTGCCGCGGCCTACGGCGACTACAGTAAGGGTAACTACGATCTGGCGATTAGCGAGTTCCGGCAGTACGTCGAGACTTATCCTACGAGCGAGATGGCCGACAACGCGCAGTACTGGATCGGTGAGTGTTATTACGGGAAGAAAAAGTTCAACGAAGCGATCGCCGAATTCGACAAAGTGTCGCTGCTATTTCAAAAAGGCGACAAGGTCCCAGCCGCTCGATTCAAGAAGGGTATGGCGTTGATCGAGCTTGGCCGGACCGACGCCGCGCGAGCCGAGTTCACGGCGATAGTGAGGGCATATCCTCGAAGCAACGAAGCAGTGCTCGCTAAACAGCAGCTTGAGAAATGAACGCTTATCAGTGAAAGCGCGTCTAAATACTGACATTATTATTGACTCATCCGTCAAAGTGACTTAGATTGACCGCATCCGCCGCCACTGTACTTCTGCCCCTTAAGTCCTCTGCAAGCCCCGAATTAGAGCAGGCGCGCGTATGTCTGACCCTAACGGGTTATC
>JADGNW010000479.1 GCA_017883315.1 Blastocatellia bacterium
TACGCGTTCATCGATGAGATGGGCGCGCGGCAGATCACGGTAGGTTGCGGAGGAGGCAACTACTGTCCCGCCAGCCCGGTAACGCGTGAGCAGATGGCCGCATTCATCATTCGAGCTCTCGGAGAGTCCAATCCGCCAACGCCGGCAACGCAGCGGTTCCTGGATGTGCCGCCGACGAACCCGTTTTATAACTTCATCGATCGGATGGCGGTTTTGAACATCACGCTGGGTTGCGGCGGTGGCAACTACTGTCCCGGGCAATCAGTTACGCGGGGACAGATGGCTGCTTTCCTGGTAAGGGCGTTCAATCTTTGAGTAGATGAGTGTGCTCACCTCAAGAAAAGACAACCCTCAAGTATCCGGTTTCACTTCGATCTGTGTTGAGCTCTGCCTTCTCGATTGATTGACAATGGTTCGCCTCTCGGATACAAGTGATTTTTGATTTAGAAGGCTCAAGCCTTACAAACTTCCGGAAGACAAACAGGAGGGAAAAAATGAAACTCAATCGCTCAATCTCAATGCGAGCCGCTATGCTGGTAGCATTAATCCTCACACTTTCGCTGGCATCGTCAAACATGCGCGCCGATACCCCAATACCGGGCGACGTCGGCACCTGCAACGGCTCGACCGTTATTATTCCTTTCACGGACGTGGGGAACAGTATCTTCTTCTGCTCGATTGCAGAGGCGTATTTTTCGGGACTCACGTTCGGTACCAAGCCGGTTCAATACAGCCCGTCTGCGCCGACGCCGCGAGATCAGATGTCAGCGTTTATCACTCGCACGCTCGATCAGTCTGTGAAGCGAAGCATCCGCCGCACTGCCATGCGACAAACCTGGAATACCCAGACCGCGGACAATCTCGGCTTGACCGATCTGACCGGGTCAAGTGGTACCCGCTTAGTCGAATCGGACGGAGCGGATCTGTGGGTGGCAAGTAACCTCAGCGGCACAGTCTCGCGAGTGAGAGCAAGCGACGGAAAGTTGCTTGGCACTTGGACTGGCGCGACTGATGCCTATGGCGTACTCGTAGCTATGGGAAGAGTATATGTCACCGGCGGAACAGCTCCCGGGAGTCTTTACGAGATAGACCCGCCTGGGGCACCAGGCGCAGTCACTACAGTTGCGAATACCTTAGCAAATGGTCCACTCGGAATATCCTATGACGGACAGAGAATCTGGGTTGCAGCCTTGGAAGGCGTGTCAATCATCACGCTCAACCCGACTACTGTCACTAACGTGACTGCTGGATTCACCGCGCCTGATGGAATCATCTTTGACGGAGCGAACATCTGGGTGTCAGATTTTGGCGACAATAAACTGAAGAAGCTCAATTCCGATGGCAGCATTGCTCTGTCAGTAAATGTAGGCGCCGGCCCAGCGTTTCCAGCCTTCGATGGAATAAATATCTGGGTTCCCAACTTCGACGCGTCACCAGCCAGCGTGACAGTTGTGCGAGCGACAGGCCCGCTTGCAGGCACCGTCATTGCCACGCTCACAGGCAACGGGCTGGGTACCCCTAACCAGGCAGCCTTCGACGGAGAGCGAGTTCTAGTGACAAACTTGAATAGCCACAGCGTGTCGTTATTTAGAGCATCGGACTTGACCGCTATTGGGAGTTTCACCACCGGAGCGAGTACGTTCCCGTTGGGCGCATCCAGCGATGGCGTGAATTTCTGGATTACGTTGAATGGCGCAACGCAGCTTGCGAGGTATTGATTACGTAGCAACTAGTCCCGTGCCAGCAGCGTCATCGCATGGACTGCGTGGAACCTATGCGACTCGCTATTTGATTTGCCTTTTGCTCTTCTGTTAAGAGGGGTCTGAAGGGAAGTAGCGCGCTGGCGCGGTCGTCTTGGCTAAGTCGGAACCGAGAGGATCCGTCACAACTGTTCGCGTCCCTCGCGCCTCTACTCAGGAAGATGTTATCTTCCTCGTGCGCGACAATGCGACTGTCCATTGCGCGACCCGCCCATCTATTCAATTGAGGAGACCGACATGGCAAGCAAAGCCGAAGATGTGAAATCACCAAAAGGCGGCAGCTTCCTGATCGAAGACCGCGCCCCCGAAGCCATCTTCACGCCCGAAGACATCACCGAAGAACAACGCATGTTCGCTCACACCGCGGAGGAATTTCTTAGGAAAGAAGTCATCCCGCGCGAAGACGCGATCTACGCCAAAGACTACTCGGTTCATCGCGAGTTGATGCAGAAAGCCGGCGAGCTTGGCTTGCTCTCGATCGACATTCCCGAAAAGTATGGCGGGCTCGGCTTGCACAAAGTCAGCTCGGCGGTAGTCGGTGAACAGTTCGCGCTTCAGTCTTCTTTCGCCGGCACTCAGAGCTCGCACGTCAACATCGGCACTCTCCCGATAGTGTTTTTTGGAACAGAAGCCCAGAAGCAAAAGTATTTGCCGCGCCTCGCGAGCGGCGAATGGATCGGCGCTTACGCGCTAACCGAACCGCAGTCGGGCTCGGACGCGCTTGCGGCAAAGACCAAAGCGGTGCTGTCGGATGACGGCCGTCACTACATTCTCAACGGCCAGAAGATGTGGATCACCAACGGCGGCTTCGCCGATCTGTTCACCGTTTTCGCGAAAGTTGACGGCGAGAAATTCACCGCGTTTCTGGTCGAGCGCGGACCTGGTCTGGTGAGCGGACACGAAGAAAAGAAGCTGGGGCTCGACGGCTCGTCTACGACCCCGTTGATGCTCGAAGACTGTCACGTGCCTGTCGAGAATGTGCTCGGCGAAATAGGCCGCGGTCATAAGATCGCTTTCAACGTGCTGAACATTGGCCGGTTGAAATTAGGAGCGCGGTGTGTCGGCACGATGAAGCTTTCGCTTCTTCAGTCGGTTCAATACGCCAAGGAGCGCCATCAATTCGGCCAGCCGATCGCCAACTTCGGTTTGATCAAACACAAGCTTGCTGAGATGACGATTCGCGCTTATGTCGGCGAGTCGATTCTCTATCGCACGCTTGGGATGATCGACGAAGCTCTCGACCAGGCCGACAAAGACGATCCGGCTCAGGTGCTTCGTGTGCTCGAGCAATTCGCCATCGAATGCTCGATCATCAAGGTGTGGGAGAGCGAAGCGCTTGCGTACGTCGTCGACGAAGAGGTTCAGGTGTTTGGTGGCTACGGTTACTCGAAAGACTACCCTGCGGAACGCGCCTACAGGGATGCCCGCATCGCACGGATCTACGAAGGCACAAACGAGATCAATCGCATCGTGATCGGCACGCAGTTGCTGCGTCGCGCGATCAGCGGCGAGTTGTCATTGTTCGAGGCAGCCGAGAGCGCGGTAAAGCGGCGCACGGCAGGCGACACTTTGTCGATGAACACCGCGAACCTCGCGTTCAGTGAAGAGGTCTTGATGGTGAGGTCCGCGAAGTCGATGACGCTTGCTTCGATCAGCGCCGCAAACAGAGCATACGGCGACGGCGCTCGCAACGAGCAGGAAGTGATCGGGCTAATCGCCGAGATGGTGATGGACGTATACGCGATGGAGAGCGCGCTGTTGAGGACCCAGCGGCTGTTAAGCGGCCGCGGCCTTGAGAACTGCGGCGTTCAAGTGGACGTCACTCGAGTGTTTGCGCGCGAAGCAGCCGTGAGAGTAGAAAGGGCGGCTCGCGCGGTGGCAAGCGAGATCGAGGATGAAGAATGCTTAGCGGCCATCGATCAGCTAGTGCAGCACTCTTCAATAAAATCGATCGCCGCCCGCCGAAGGATTGCTGATGCAGTGATCAACGCCGGTAGATATTTCTTGAGTTGATTATCGAAACGAATCTCGGAGCGCCGCTGCGACGTGCAGCGCGGAGCGGCAGGCGACCTACGCTGGCTTCGGTCGTGACATATTGAGCTAAAATTGAACTTGGGAGTAACCCTAATGAAAACGTTGCAAGAGATCGAGGACGCGATTGAAACTCTGCCGCTGCCGGACCGGTTTCAACTCTACAACGACTTGCCGCAACTGATCGGTCGTGGCGTTGAGGATCTCGATTGGCAGCGATTGGCAATCGAACGCTTCTTCGAAGACGATTCAGCCGACGATGAGGCTTATGATCAAATTTGACGTCGGCGACATCGTTCTCCTGGAGTTTCCATTTCACACTTGCAGGGAAGCAAGCGCCGACCCGGATTGGTGCTCGTTAGCAACGACGCAGATGTATTGCTGGCCCGCGTCACAACTCAAGCAGCACGGAATTCGTCGGATATCGCATTAGTTCATTAGGCAGCGGTTGGCTTACCGAAAGCTTCGACCGTCCGCCTGACTAAGCTTGCCGCGATCGATCGCCGCTTGGTTCATCGCAGAATCGGCCGGCCGGCTGCACCCTGAAGACGCTCGCGCAGTGGCTGGGGCTTTGACACAACTCTGTGCGGTCATAGCAGCAGGGCTACAAACATAGCGGTGAAACTCGAATCTTGGCGCTTGGAGTTACAAGAGAAGATGAAATACGAACTGTTCACCCGAGTTCCTGCAAACAAAAACAATGACGAACACGCGAAAAGAAAAGCTACAAGGGTCGAACTATGAAGCTACGGTGACCAGGGTTTTAGCATGAGTGCGACGCCACATCTGGGAACGTTTCGAGTGGGTTCACCTCGCAAACGGGGCGAGGGCTTGCGAGTCGGCACAGTGCGCTTTCTGCCGCGCGGAGTGAAGAAAGAAGACTACGCGCGATTGGACTACTTCGACGTCTGGTTTCCGTTGCTGGCTCCAAGCTCGGAGTTGCTCAAGTGGCTGAAGAGCCGCGACTGGCCGAGCGAGCAAATCAGATGGTCGAAGTTCGGAGAGCGCTACGTTGCCGAGATGAACAAGACCGACGCTCGCCAGGCGATCAAGCTCCTGGCCGAGTTAGCCAGAGCTACTCCGTTGAGCATAGGGTGTTACTGCGAGAACGAGTCAGCGTGTCACCGCTCGATCCTGCGTGAGTTGATTGAGAGCGCTTCGGAAGGTTAGGAGCGCCGGCGCGGCGACGTTTGAAATCGACCGCTTCCGCGATCGCGTGAAGCCTCGCGAGCGACCCACGCTGAGGGGCACGAAGCGACATCCACCGGC
Source organism: Blastocatellia bacterium (assembly GCA_017883315.1). GTDB lineage: Bacteria > Acidobacteriota > Blastocatellia > UBA7656 > UBA7656 > Onstottus_A. Next base: position 5,061 of record JADGNW010000479.1, read on the forward strand.
CTATCTGTTCGGCAAGATTCACGGGCGCGCTTCCTCCGGAATGTTGTCCAAAATAGCATTGCGAAACTCTTCGACCGTCGAGAGGGCACGTACAATCTCTTCGCGATCCAACTCAATCACGTCGTAGCGCAGCTCAACTGCATAGGGATTGAAAGCAATTAACCGTTCCCGGAAACTCTCAAGTTCGGGCACTTCTTTGACTGCTAGATTAAGCAACACGCGAAGGTCGTGGGTCAACGGATAATCGACCCCTCGCGAAACCAGCAGCGCCTTCAACATCTTTTCAGCCGATTGCTGCACGTGGAACGCAATTGTATCGAGAGGCACATCGTGCTGGATTCCGATCCGCACTGCCTTTAGATCATTATCCGCTTTCAGTATCAATCCCCGTGCAACTTCAAGTGTGCTTTTCATAAAGCAGTCTTCCTTCACGAATCGCCCTAGTCGCGACGTAGTTTGGCGCGCCAGACCACTCTTCGACCTCCTTAGGTGTTCGCCACAGAATGTCGGTTGGAGCGGGGATTCGGCCCAGTGCGAGATATGCCGGTATCACTCTACGGTGCGGCGGCTCATTCGAGTCCTTGATAACCAGAAGGTCCACATCGCTGTCGGGCTTAGCGTCCCCGCGAGCTCTGCTGCCGAAGAGGATTATGCGGTCAGGATCGATGGCCTCGACTAGCCTGCGGACCATCTCTTGAAGCAAGGGTTCATCTACAATGACTTGGTACATGGCTCTATTTTCCCTCCTCGAAGGCGCACTTGGCCAGCAGGTCTCGGGGGA
>JADGNW010000480.1 GCA_017883315.1 Blastocatellia bacterium
ACATAACTCCTCCAGCGACGATCTGATTCCACTGTTCGAGCCGGCCGGTCTAGGCCCCGTAGGTTTGGTTCGGATTCGGAGCCATGAAGACGAGCACCACAAGCGGCGTTTGCGATTCGTTCCGAACGCCGTGTTCGACGTCCGCTGGCGCAAGCGCGATTTCATCCGGTCCCAGATCGCGCTCGTCATCGCCAATGTGAAACCGGCCGGTGCCTTCAAGTACGAAGTAGACTTTATCGGCGCCCGGGTGCGCGTGACGCTTCTGTTCCTGGCCAGGCTCGAGACAATAGATGTCGGTGAACATCCGTTCGGTCTCGAACAGATTCACCTTCTGCATCTTGTCCGGAGAAAACCGCCGCTCGAGTTTTAGATTTTTAGTTTCCACCGTCTTGAATTTTAAGACGCAGGGCGAGTCTGACCTCGATGACACGTGAAGCACGTCACGCGAGTCGTAGTCCCAAGCTTCGCGTTTGTGTCGCGCACAAGTTGAATCATCTTGCGCGCGGTCTGCTTCGTAGGCTTGTCGTCCTTCTCGAACTGGTCCTTGATGTGGCAAAAAGTGCAATCGACTCCAAGCGAGGCCTTGAACGCGAACATGACTTTCATCAGGCGCTCGGAGGGAATCCCTTTGAGGAGCTGAATGTTTTTGTACTTCTGCTCGGCGCGTTCTTCCTTGCTGCCTGCAGCCAACGGATCGAGCGACGGAAGCTCTGCGGTAGCGGTGGTCTGACCGGCAGCCGGCGTGCTCGTCGAATCGGAAGCTCCCGGAGTTCCGGCAGGCAGCGGAGGAGCGGGAATGGTCTGGCCGCTGTCAATTGCCGGATGCCCGGGTGGAAGCGCCTGTCCGCCGTTGCTGCTGTTGACCGAGGCCTCTTTCGATTCGCCGCCCGATGTCACCGCTTGTTGCGCGCCGGTGGCGGACGGGCCTACCCAGTTAGCTACAATGAAGCCGAGTATCAACCCGGCTACCACGCCTATGATTCCGTAGCTGATGTATTCTTTATTCATCGCTGAAGGCTCCATTCATGGCTGAGTGCTCCATTTATCCTGACGGCTCCGAAATGGATTTGAATTTCTTGACTAACGTTGGCGCTGAGCCAATTATTATCGATCCTTGGATCGATTGGGATTCTAGCACACGGCCTACCCGAGATCGAATCGCATGGTGACGAGCCGTCGCTGCTGCGAGAGCAAGCTTCTCTTCAAGCGATACCGCGATGGACGCCCACAGTGTTTTCGGTTTGATCTGTTGCGATCACATCGACGTTCATCCAGGCCCGGTGCAGGCGCAGGTGTTGTTAGCGGTGTTGCGGTCGAGGATCGTGAAGGTCGTTCCTTGCGAGAGGACTTGAACGGACGCGGTGCCGCTCTTCAAACAGGTGTCTATCCTGGCAAGGATTCTGCGATCCGGCCCGTTGACTTGCAGAGTAACGAGACAGCCTCTGGTGATCAGCGATCCTACGCCGGCGAGCGTGAGCCCTCGGCAGTTGGTGAATTGATACTCGCCGGTTGTTGAATTTACCAGCAGAATATTGCCGTTGCTTTCATCTTGAAGACAGAGATTGAATGCCGGCTGCACCTGAACACATTGGGAGAACTCCGAGGTATTGCCTCCGGGGTCAGTGGCCGTCGCGGTGATGACCTGTCCCGCAATGACTGAAACAGGAAGCGTGACATTGAAGCTTGCATTACAACTGGGATCGGTCGTGACAATAGTCGAGCCGATGAAGGTTTGCCCTTCGCCAAAGCCTGAGGGGTCGCAGGCAGAATTTGCGAACAGTTCGATCGTGAAAGCTGTCGAGGCCGTGCTGTTAAGCACCCCTTGAATTCTCGTAGCAATCCCATCTGATGTGGCAGCAGTCAACACCGGGAAGTTTTGTAGATTGTTTCCTCCATTGTCACTGTCGCATGGGTCATTGCTCTCAGGTCCAAGGTGACCAATGAGGTCAATTCCCAAGCCCGCGTTGGAAAAGATAGAGTTGCGTCGAATCTCGTTTCTTGGCCCCCCCACCAATACTCCGGCCGTGCCGTTGAACGCGATAAGATTGCCCGCGCCATCGCTTACTCCACCAATGATATTGTCGGATCCCGTTACAATGAAGATGCCCCCTACCGAGTTACCAGCACTGAACGTCGAGTTGGGCAAAGGTGTGATACCATCGCTAGCGACGCCAATGAAGTTGCCCTGCACCGAGATCCCCGACGCATCGGATATCTTAATACCCGAGGACGTATTTCCGGAGATCACATTTCGTGCTCCGATAACGGTTCCTCCTATAGTCGTTCCAGGCGAACTATCAGTAACTATGCCAGTTTCACCGTTAGGCAGAGCGGCAGTGCCAGCAGCGTCGGTGCCAATGAAGTTACCCTGCACTAACTGTCCCATACCACCTAACTCAATGCCATTGAGACCATTAGCCGAAATCACGTTGCCTGCTCCTGGTGCAGTTCCTCCAATTATCTCGCCCCCACTACTGCTACTAAACACACCCGAGGAATTGTGATTGCCCAGGGCGGCAGTTCCAGCGGCATTAGTACCAAGATAGTTACCCTGAATTGTGTTCCCCCCCGAACCGAAGGCCTGAACAGAAACGCCATCGCGATCGTTGCCGGAAATGACGTTACGCGCGGCGGCCACCGTTCCTCCTATGGTGTTATTTGAGACCCTGAAAATTAGCACGCCCTCATCATTGAATAATGACGTAGTACCAGAGACGTCCGTGCCAATGAAATTCCCTTCGACTCGATTGCCTCCATTTATTGACAAACCAATAGCCGAATTACCGAAGCGATTGAGCACCAAGCTTCTCACTTCACTGCTACCGCCCGTTATGGTAAGGCCGGCTCTGCTCTCATCCATTGTCCCCTTCAACTCGATGATCGGTGAGCCCGCGAAGCCTGGTTGAGTAGTTCCATCAACGGTTACTGGATCTGTAATGACTGGCAGATCAGTCGAAAGGTCTATTGTTTGAACGCCGAGGCCTATCCCGAAGGCAATAGTGTCCGCGCCGGGATTGGAGTTGGCTGCGTTGATGGCTTCGCGCAGCGTACAGTCGCCACTATCGCAGATGCCATCGTCGTGATCGTCAGCTTTGTTGACCGTGAACGTCTGTTGCGCTGTGGTCTTCAATATCACGGGAGCGCTGCCGCCGCTCTGAAGAACAACAAGATCGCTGAGAGCATCGGCATTCAAGCGCATCGGCAGCGCCGCTGAAGGCGCGCCCGCTAGGTCGAACGACGTGCTGACACGAACAGAGGAAGAGAGCGCGGGTCTTGATAGTGTAGCGATGCCGGTCTTTTGAATCTGCAGCGAATGACCGTCTTTGTTCAGGATAACCAGGTCATCAGCCGGTCCCGTGGACACTCGCGCGCAAACAAGTTGAGTGGCTCCCGGCCACTGACCGAGTACTTCTGGATCAGCATTGTTCTTCGCCGCCTTCTTATCCGCGACTCTCTGTGCGCTGGTCAGACGAACCGTTCCGTCGAAAGCAAGCAGCGCAAGACTGGGTTCATTTGTCCCAGTGAAATCTCCGGCGGCTATAGATTGAATCTCAAAACCAAACGCTTGACGATCAAGCTGGGCGGGAAGGACTTCAGCTTGTCTGATATGGTCGGTTGACAGTTTTCGATCGCGACCGTGGATGATCACTAACTCAGAACCGGCTCCCACAGCCAGATCCATCGGGTAGTTATCGTCGAACTGTCCAAGCGCGAGAGCCTTCGGTTCGCCGGGTAGGGCAAAGACCTCAGGGTTTGCTTTGAGGGCTCCCTCCGGTCCTTCGAAGACGAGCACTCTAGGGCCGTCGTCGGCGACCACTCCAACGACGATGTCCGTAAGCCCATCCGCTCGATTGATCTCGCCAGTGATCAGTGATGTCACCGCGCCCGGCAATGCGATTTCTCTTGGAGCGAGAAAGCTTCCTTTGCCATCGCCCGGGAACATCCAAAGCTCTTTGCTTCCGCGGGCCGCAATCACCACGTCCCAGTGGCCGTCCGCATCGAAGTCCCCGGCCCCGACGAAATCGCAAGCCGCCGGAGCTTCGAAGACTCGCGCCGGTGAGAGGAACGCCGAGTCGGTGAATGTGCCTTCGGCTTTGCGGCGCTGCGCCTCGGGGCTGTTCGGGTAGATTGAATCGACGTTGCCGCGATAGAGAGTCACGATCCCGCCGCCCTCGCGAGCGTATCCGCAGATCAGGTCAGGCACCCCGTCTTCGTCGAAGTCAGCCGATGCAAGCGCGCGGGGCTCGGCGGCGTTCTGCTTCAAGAGGCTCTGCATCTGGACCGCGCCTTCGTAGCTCGCAGCAATCTCGATCCCGTCATCAAAATTTATGTAAGGGTTACCTCGCCCGGCAGCCTGAACGACGACGCGCTTCGCCGCTGGCGCCGGATCACTTGCGCGCCGCTGAGGCTTGCGGTCGCTTGCCGAGCCTAACGTCTTGCCGAAAACCATCAAGCAAGCTGCGACAAACATGCACGCCGCCAAGAGAGTGTGCCTTTTCATTCTTACCTCCATTGACTCCGTGAACGTGTTCAAGGTACCCAGGACGGAAAAGTTGGTCGATCTTGTGAGCGGTATGTCACTATACTACAAGTCCGTCGGAGAGTGTGAGTTCTTTCTCGCAAGACAAGCGCACTTTCGCCGGGAAAGACGACCTTTGGTCAAGATCGTATCCGCCTCCGTCTAGCCATCGCCGATTGACAACGCTCTCGGCTCCCGACTAGAGTCGCCGAATTCAACGAGCCGCTTTTGTTCACTTGCTGCGTACGCGGGGAACATCACTTGATCACAGCACAAATAGCTAAGAGCGCCCCCTACCCTTCGAAAGGCGCTTCGCGGCAGAGAGTACTTCACTCTCGCGTTCGGCACGATGGTCGGCGTCGGTGGATGGTGGTCATCGACGATTGGCTCACGCGAGGCCTCCTCGCGAGAGTATGCCTCTGCGGCTACACTTCGGTTGGAGGTAAACCGATGGATCGCGACCGCCAGGAACTGGTTCGGATACTTAAGGGAGCTTATTCGGGTGAGCTTGCCGCCGGGCTTGCATATCGAGGTCACTGGAAATCTGTGAGGAACGCAGGCGAGCGCGCCTCGATTCAGAAGATCGAACGTGAAGAGGCGGTCCATCGCCAGCGCGTGGGTGAGATCCTCGCGAGTCTTGGCGCTCGGCCGCTAAAGCTCCGCGAGGCGAAGATGTGGATGATCGGTCAAACCATCGGGCTTTCGTGTCACGCGCTCGGCCGGTTCTTGCCGATGTACTTTGCCGGAAGACTCGAGAGCGGCAACGTAGTTGAATACGAGGACGCGGCTTCTCACGCGAGAGCGCTGGGCTTGTTGGAGTTCGAAGCGGACCTGCTCGGGATGGCGCGGGTCGAAAAAGAGCACGAGATGTTTTTCCTGAGCGTAGTCACCGGGCATCGACTGCTACCTCTGGTGCGAGCGATTTTCAAATGGGGTGCGTGCGACGCCGAAGCCCCCGAAGCTATCGAAGCGGAGTCCGAACCGGCGTCGCAGCCTACAAGTTGACTCTGCAAAGCCAGAATCTGTTACTGAAACCTAAACTGAGAGTCTACCGGTCATCAGCGCGACTGCTTGGAATGTCGACGACGAGCAATCGCTTGGGCTCGTGACCGACTGCAATCGTCGCTACAACTTTCTTTGTGCGAGTGTCGATCGCAGAAACACTATCGTCAAGCTGATTGCTGACCCAGACAAAGCGGCCATCCGGATTGATCGAGATCCAGTTCGGATATCGGCCAACGTCGATCTTCGTAAGCTGTTTCAACTCGGGAACAGAGAAGACATAGATTGCTTTACCGGCCATGCTGGTGACGTAAAGTTCCCGTTCATCGGGCGTCAGCGCGAGCCCGTGTGTGAGAGTGTCATAAGGTGGTATCTCCGTTCCCGGCGGCAAGGTTGGCAACTCGACTCGGCGAATCGTCTTTCCTTGTTTGAGGTCGACCACCGCGAATCCGTGCAACTTCGAGAGCGCCACGTACGCGAGCGTTTCGTCGCGGCGTAGCGCAATCGGGCGGACCCAATCGCCCGGCGCGATCTCAGCAAGCTGCTTGCGAGTTGTCGTATCGAAGATCGTCATTCGCGAGCCCGCCATCGAGCCAACATACAAATGCTGACCGTCAGCGGAGACATATGTGTTGTGAGGCATCGCAGGAGTCTTCAACCGTTCGACTACCTTCATCGCAGTCGTGTCGACTACGTCGACGGTGGCGTCGTTTCGCGCGGGCACAAAAACGAAGCGGCCGTCGCGAGTGATCGACACTTCATTCGGCGCGCGTCCCACTTTCACACGGGCCTTCACCTGGTTTGTAGCAATGTCCACCGATACAAGCTCATCGGTTCCCTCGACGCTGACGTACAAGGTCCGGCGATCCGGCGACGTAATCAAACCGTGCGGGTTGTCGCCGACCTGGATCGAGCCGGCTACTTTCATTGTCGCCGCGTCGATGACGGTGACGTCGTTGCCTTTGGAGTTCGTTACGTAGACCCGCGTGGTCTTGCCGTGATCGGCCGCGAGTACCGTAGACTGTCCAGTCTGCGGACTGTTCATCCCGCTCAGAGATGGCAGAACGAAAGCGAGCACCGGCAAGACAAGC
>JADGNW010000090.1 GCA_017883315.1 Blastocatellia bacterium
CGATTGTAAGTTTGGTCGTGAGGAAGCGTTTCAGGCAAAAGCGGACTAGCGCTGCCTCTACTCTGAGAAGCAGCGCTAGATTGTCCTTTCGAAGCTGGATACGGACGACTCATCGACTGGCTTGAGCTGCTACGAAATCCTTCCGTTTCGCGCGAAGCTGGAGAAATTCCTTCGCCTCTTTGTACAGCCGTCTTCGCTCATGCCCGTTGAACGCCGCTTTCCGAACGATCCTGAAGATGATCCGCGGCCGGAAGTAGTACCGATCGTAAAAATGTTCGACTGCTTGCACGATCTCTTCGCGCGTCAGACCCGGATAGTGAATAGTCGGAAGCTGGTGGCCCATTTCGTCAGTCATATCTTCGATCTGGGTGAAGAAGTTGTTCTTCTTAAGATAATCATCGAGTTCGGTGCCGGGATAGGAGTGCGCGATCGATACTTGAATCGTTTCGCAGTCCAGTTCTTCGGCAAACTTGACGGTGGTCTTGATCGTCTCGGAAGTCTCGCCCGGCAACCCGATGATGAAATCGCCGTGAACGACTATGCCGAGCTTCTTGCAATTCTTCATGAACTCGCGCCCCTGCTCGACGGTCGCGCCCTTCTTGATGTTCTTGAGAATCTGCGGATCGCCCGACTCGAAGCCGACGATCAACAACCGGCAGCCCGCTTCTTTCATGGCCTTGAGCGTCTCGTAGTCGGTATGCACCCGCGAAGTACATGACCAAGTCGTCTTGAGCGGTTTCAGCTTTTCACATACAGCGATCGTTCGGTTCTTTGCCCACGCGAACGTATCATCGTCAAAGAAAATCTCCTCGAGATTAGGGAACATTTCCCACGCGCGTTTGACTTCGGTAGCGACGTTCTCGGGACTTCGCGTGCGCCACGCGTGACCGCTGATGGTTTGCGGCCACAGACAAAACGTGCAAAGCGCCGGACAGCCTCGCGAGGTGTAAAACGAGATGTAAGGGTTGAGCAGAAACGGCACGTTATATTTCGTGATGTCGAGATCGCGTTTGTAGATCTCAGAAGCGAACGGCAGCGAATCCAAATCGTGAAGAGGCGGCCGGTCCGCGTTGTGGACGATTCCGCCGTTCTTGCGGAAGCTGGCGCCTTGAATCTCCTCGAGCGGTTTTCCTTCGGAGAATTCTTTTAGCGCGTAGTCGATTTCCTTCCTTACCACGAAATCAATTGCCTCAGATGAATTCAAAGCCTGATCAGGCTGCGAAGTGACCGGTGGTCCGACGAACGCGATCTTGAGGCCAGGCTTCGCCGCCTTCATCAACTCGGCCAGCCGCACATCGTTCTTCCATCCGGGTGTGCTGGTGTAGAGCGCGACGAAGTCGTATTCCTTTGCGATGTCAATCGTCGCTTCAGGAGTGACACCGTGAGGCGGCGCGTCGAGCAAGCGGCTCTCCTTGATCATGCCGGCTGGATACGCAAGCCACACCGGATACCAGAAGGAAGCGATCTCACGCGCGGCGGGCCAGCGCGAACCGGCCCCGCCATCAAAATTTGGGAACGAAGGCGGGTTAAGAAGCAGTGTTTTCATTGTGTCCCTTTCCAGCAATGTCGCAACAAGGCTTATACCGTGAGGATTAAAGGGTAGTCAAGGTGTCGAGTTCTTGGGCGGTGCCTTAATTTGAATCTTCAGCAGGCTTATTAAGGCCGTGCTCTATGACATACATTCTGCCTAGTTGCGTGAGGGACATACCGTCAGCATACACCCCGCGTTCAATGGATATGTACTTCTGCTTGTCTTCTAACTCATGCAGATGGAATTGGATGCTTACGCCATCGGGAGATGGCTTCTTGTCGAGGTAGCACAGGTGATTAAGCGTGTTGTAAAAGGTGTTCTCAGTACAGGAGCCGCCGGTCTTCGCAAAGATTCGGAGTATGAGTATGCTTATTTCTGGAAGAGGATCGGGAACAGTTGGAAGAGTCGAAGGAAGTACAATCGGGGCTTCATGTCTGGAGGCTCTTTGTTTGTTGACTACCTCTACCCAAGAGCCCTCTTTAAGCTTTTGCTGAACGTCTCGTTTGATGTTTCCGAATAGGCCGAAATTACTCTCACGCTCAACCGGTATGAAGTACATCTGTGTCTTATGATTCGGACAGTTCATGATGCATGTACCACGCCTGCTACCCTTATCCTTGTCGGAGCTCACTAGGCGCGAATGATGAAGAGGCTGCGGATTTATGCACTCAGGGCAATATGGGGTTAGATCGCGCGGTGTGTTGTCGATCTCTGGCTTGTAATGCCAGCGCCAGATGACGCCATGAAAGACATCTTCGGTATATTCCATCCAAAGCTTCCCGTCTGGCGGTTTGAGGGGCTGCAGCGGGTTTCGTATTGGCTCGATTCTTGATTCGGCTCTTGGTTCAGATAGGGATGCCGACTCAAACAACCTTAGTTGAGCGAGAGAGTCTCTCAATACATCAACATCTTTGTTCGGCGTCTTGTTAGGTACCCAATGAAGGAAAGCCGCCGTGACGAAACTAAGTACCCCGACAATGATTGCTAAAATCATTGTCGTATGGTGATTGTCAACACCGCCCCAGGTGGCCACAAGGCCGCAAATGCAGCCTATGAGAGCGAAGACCGCGGCTAGACGGTCTTCGATTGGCTTGGCTTTTCTATCGCTTTCGCTCTCGGGTTTCTCTTTGCGCTGTTGATTATCTGGCTGTCGGGACATTTATCTTAGGCGTTTTGTTGCTCCTGAGTCGCCGCCTTTAGGGTTTTCAAATTAAGGTACCGCAAGTTTTTGATTTAGGCTGTCAAAAGCGAAGAGCTTTAGATCGCGAAGAGGGTTTCCACTTTGCAGCGGTATCCGGGCAACACCGACGATGTAATCTCATCTTGCTCTGTCAACAGAGCGTGCAGTTGGAGCATCTGGCCGTGAAGCAGATAAACTTCAATCGTTCGCTTCTGGAAATCGACGATCCAATACTCCTTCACGCCGAACTTGCCGTATAGCTGTCTCTTCGCGAGCCGATCGCGACGCTCGTTGTCCGCCCCCGGTGAAACTATCTCGATTACAAGATCCGGCGCACCCATAACGCGATCTCCGGAAGCGATCTCGTTGCGCCGCTCATGGCTAACAAAAACCAAGTCGGGTATCACGCCGCTGTACTCACTGAAGATAACGCCCGGAGTCATCCAGATTTTTCCAATCGGATTCTCGATCAGATAAGTCGTTACGCTGAGAAAGATGTTACCAGCGACGCTTTGGTGTGTGAGGCTTGGTGAACAGGACACGAATAGTTCCCCCTCTATCAGTTCGTAGCGGTTGCCGTCGTCAGGCATTGAATCGAGATCCGCTATCGTCAGCAGCGGCTCTATGTGGGTTGCCATTATTTAACCTCCGAGCTTGCCTGAATTCTAACATGGATTGTGATAGAACAATGCATTCAACTTTGTCGCGTTGAGAGGGACCGAATGAGACTCAATCAAGTGACTGTTCCATCAACTGACGTAGCGAAATCCGTCGAGTTCTATAAGCGACTCGGGTTGATTCAGATTGTCGATAGCCCGCCTAAATACGCCCGCTTTGTATGTCCTGACGGCGACGCGACGTTTTCAGTACATCGCGCCGACGAAGTCTCAACAGGAGCCGGGCCAGTTGTGTATTTCGAATGCGAGGATCTCGATGACACCGTCGCGGAGCTGAAGCAAATAGGTGTGCAGTTCGACTCAGATCCAGTAGACCAACCGTGGTTGTGGCGCGAGGCTTATCTCCGTGATCCCGATGGCAACGTGATCTGCCTCTACTCTGGCGGAGAGAACAGGTTGAACCCGCCTTGGCGAGTGAAAAGCGGCGTCTGAAAGTAATCCTTAGCGCGGTTTACTTCCGGAGTAGTTGATGATTTGTTGAATTCTCGCGCGAAGCTGTGGGTCACTTGTCTTTTCCAACACAGCTTTCAATACCGGCTCGGCGAACCGCCCGTGCTTGAGCGTGATCTCTGCCGCGACTTCACTAAGATCACGCGACGAATCGTGAAGGGACGACTCGATTTCCTTCTCCATTTCCGGCGTGATGATCTCGATTCGTCCGACTAACACGCGAGTGAGCTCCGACGGTTGAGGCTCGATCGTCAGCGGAAGGATCGAATCAGTTACCTTGCGAGGCACGATGTAGAAAACTCGGAGGCCTTCCTCAAACCACGAATCCCGCCAGGTCTTGATCATCGCCAGCGCTTCCTTTTCGTAGAGCCCCTGGGCCACGAGCATCGCTTACAGATCGCGCTCGAGCGACTCCTGTGTTTGGCCCAGCGCGGGACGATCAAGAACGATCTCGAGGTCGAATGAACTGCGAACCTGATATCCAATTCTACCGCCGCGATTCTCGAACAGAATGAACTGTGGGATGCTTTCCGTGCTTGTGTTCTTCGCTACAACGCTGCCGTCATCGAGCCTCACTGTGAGCGGCTGATCGAATGTCCCGACGCCACGATAGAACAGAAACTTTTCGCGCTGCTCGCCCTTCACGCCGCAAACCCGCAGCGGCGCTGCGTCGGTCTCACGCGCCGGGTAGTAATGGCTCGGTTTCGTCTCCACTAGAAAGTTCTCTTCGGCGCCGGGCACAACGGTTATTCGACCCCAATCAATTGCGTCGGATGGGGTAGAACCGTAAACCGTGCGCGCTTGTGGATACCATTCGGTGATCTTCCCTTTTGAAAAGGCGACCCTCACGGAAACAGTCGTCTCGTGGTCGGCATAGAAGTAAATGACAGGCGTTTCCATTCGGACCAAAGCTTCGATATTGCACTTGATGCAGCGCTCACCGCTTCGAAGCCCTGTCCCGTCGGCGAGCCCGCCTGCATCGTAAACAAAGCTGGGCAAGTCGCTCGTTCCGTTGAGCGGTTTCCACTCGAGCGCGACGCCGTTCTTTCCCGCGATCGAAGTGAAGGTACCCCACTCGTGGACGATCAAACGGTTGTTCGCGCGCTTCGCGATTTTGTTAGTCGCGGTCGCCGGCTGGACTGGCTTTGCCCCCATGATCACAACGATCGCTACCAAAATAACGAGGACCGAAGTGTAAGTCGCAAGTCGTGAACGGTTGCTGATCATTGAGCTTGATCCTCCTTTGCGGGCTTTATTGGCTAAAGCGGCAGTGATTCACCTGGAGAATAATCGCCGCGCTCATTTTGCAAACCGAGAGTCAATGTTTTCGCGCGAACACCGCTCCGCCCGATTCAATGCACATCACAACAACGAATTAGAACCACACCGTGTCCATCTCTTCTTTCCAGGTGTCGAGCGTTTTTGGATCAAGCTGCTTCGTGCCCTCGCGCGTCACCCCGTTTGGCAGGCCGACCAGCTCGATCATCCGTTCCATAACGCGTGATCGCTGATCTCCTTCAACCCGCGAGAGCAGGTGCCACAACGTGAACGTGTCACGCGGGCGAGACTCTTTCAACACTTCGGCGAAAGCTTCTTCGCCGCCGTTTTCAAAGTCCAACATCTCAAGTGCACGGACGAACGCGCCAGGCGCATCCTCGAAGTAAGGCGTGCCCGGACCAATTCCCTTCCGTGTCTGACACATTCCATAACGAGGCACGTAAACTTCTCGCCCGTCGCGTACCAACGCCACCTCACCGAGCGTGACGTGAAGCAAGCCTCGCCCCGCATCGTCGACCTCGAGGGTGTACGCGCAGCCGAGGTCTATCGCTTCGGCGGAGGAAGTATCGACGAAGAACAGGCGCGGGGGCGCAGATATCCTGGCGCTCATTTTGCCGCGCTCGAGCGCTAGGCGATGTTCGGTCAGGCGCGCCTGCACCAGCCTTATACGGGTATTCGGCTCTACTTCAACCTCGCCAATCTTGCCCACACTGATCTTGGCTCGCGAGTAACTGTCCGTCTCGAGCGTCCCACCAACTGCCAGGCTACCGACGTCTCTGATGTGCCCACCGTCGATTCGCACGGTGCCGATCAAGTTCTCGACCTCCCACGAAGCGCGCGGGCCATGGTAAGAAGACCAGATCACTCCAATCGTCACTGCGACCACAAGCACCGCGGCGAATGCGGCTACGCGGAACCAGCTAAGTGCCAGAACGGGCCTCGCCACCCGAGGTTGGAACATCGGCTTGCGCGATCCTTCATCCAACTTATCATCCAACCTGGCATCTAGCGCGGCCTCGATCTCGTCCCACAACTCAGCCGGGGCCGAGGCAAGCGGCAGTTGCTGAGCTAGCTGCACTCCGAGCCTCACCTCATCATGCTCTTTGCGGCATTGCTTACATACGAGCAGGTGCTCCCGGACGCGCCTCGACTCTTCAGCGGAAAGTTCACCATTGAAATATGCCGACAGTTTTTTGATTGCATGCTTCTTAAACATCTTCATTCCCCTGCTACGAAATCACCCCGCAGATGACTCAGCTTGTGGGCGAGCATCTTATGCCCTCGATTTAGCCGAGAAGAGACCGTCCCGATTGAAACGTCGAGTGCCTGGGCGATCTCGTCGTATGAAAGCCCCTCGACGTATTTGAGCAGGATCGGCAAGCGCAGCTTGGGGGTCAGCTCTGAAATCGCGCCGCGAACCGACTCGGCCACCTCCCGGCGATGAAAGCCCGATTCCTGTGAACCTTGCTCTGTCATATGGCTTACTTCAATCTCGGGGCTGAACGGAACAAACCGTCTTCGCTTTCTGTGCTCATCCGCGCAAGCGTTGGCGACGATGCGATAGAGCCAGGTCGTGAAGTGCGAGTCTTCGCGAAACTGCTTTATGGTCGTGAACAGCTTCAGAAAGACTTGCTGCGAGACATCACGCGCCATCGCCTCGTTACCGCTGTAATGAAACGCGATGGTGTAGACCCGATCCTTGTGGGCCTCAAACAGGTCGCGAAAGGCTTCGCGATCGCCCTGCTTGCAAGCCTCGATCATCTCAGCCTCTGTTTGGCGATCGCTCATTATCGCGAGCTGCTCCATAGAAACGGCCATCCATAATTCCGCTCATTAGACGGCCACCGCTTAGCTTTTCTTCCATCTGTTGCTCTCAACCGCTATCGGCCAAGTTCGCAATTCGTTCCGCGTGCATTGTATAATCTTGTTCTTCGTGACGACACTCGCGCTGGAAACAAATCAGGACCTTCCGTGACGAATAAGGTGACACAGGTGCGCAAAGGCTTAATACTGGGAACCATTCTATCCATGCTCTTACCGCTGATTGCGATTGGGGCTTTCGCGCAAGGCGGCGCTATTCAACTTGCGGTTGACACCGCGAACTTCAACCAGGACGGCTTGTTCGTCTTGTTCGGCGGACTTCGCAAGCAAGGTGAAATCGGATTGCCTGTCGGTGCCGGCGACATAAACGGCGATGGCCGTGGCGATGTGATTTTCTGTGGAATGTATGGGAGCACCGGAAACCGCGACAACAATGGCGTGGTGAACTTTTATTTGAGCGATGGGCGCGACACCGGCTTTGTTGATGCGTCAC
>JADGNW010000091.1 GCA_017883315.1 Blastocatellia bacterium
CGACGCTCATCTGTCGAAGCTCATCCGTCGAAGCTCAAAGAGGCGAGTTCCTGCTCAACCTTGCCTCGAGTTCGCTTGAGCTCGAGCAGATTCGGCGGAGCCACTCTGTCCTGGCATTCCGCCTTTGTAAGCCGGCACCGCTCACAGGTGCCGTCAATGTCCAGCCGCGTAATCGATGGATCGCGGGCGAAACGAACCGTGCGTTCGAACTCATCATCACAGCGAAATCCGAGCGACACAGATGAAGTCGCCGAAGGATTCAGCGCCAGGTGCCGCGCCATTGCCACACACAAGTATCTCGCATCTGTGTCCACGAATCGTGAGACCTGCGCGTCTACGATCGGTTCCACAAGTTTCTTTCGGCTTGCGCGCTCGCGCTCCAGGTCATGCAGAATTCTGATTGCAAGCCATCTCCGGCAATAGTGCTCTTGAACGCTCGTGCCGCCCGGCATCAGGACCTGCGACATGTTCAGGTGCTTGACCAATCGATACTCGCCTCGCTCGTGATTGAAGCGAAGGAAGTGCAGCTTGATCCCGAAGTATTCGGGCAACACTTCTGTGAGCCGGTACATGAAGATCTCCGGCGTCACTTCGTACTTGTCCAGGTAGTCGCGAAAGCGGCGCGGTTGCCAGCGGTCGAGCGCGAAGAATTCTTTCATGTCGGCAAGCAGCCGCTGTCGATTGATCAGCAGCGCGCCCGCGAAATACGACGCCTTGAAATCGTTGAGCACCTGCTCGAATGAATCAACCCGCTCGGGTGCTGAAGTCATCGCGCGCTCTTTGATGCCAAGCGCTTGATATCCGATCTCGCGCGCGAGGATGAACTTCCGCTGACGCTCGGACAAGGCCGGGTTGATCAACAACAACTGGGGCTGCTTCTTCTTCATCACCAGCACGGAACGAAAGTGGAGAAGGTGGGCGTGCTTGCTTAGCTGCTTGTCGTCGAGCTGATAATTGAAGCGCTTCTCGATCAGCGCTCGCAACTCTGCGAAACTCGGCGTCGGGTCGGATTCGATCTTCGTCGTCCGGACAAACTCATCCACGGCGGCTTCGATCTCAGGGAAATAATTATCGTGAAGCTCCTGATAAGACCTGAGCGCGGAACGATAGAGGTGTTCGACTCCAATATTGTACTGCTCGGCTATTCCGATCAGCGCGTTGACCAGCGCGCTGGCTTCCAGCGGCTGGCGCGTCATCAACTCGACGACTTGCGCGGGAGAAATGCCGAACAGATGAAACGGAAAATTATGCAGCGCGGCCGAGCCGAGAAAATCCGAAAGCGGGCTGAGTTGTTCATCGAGCCTGATGGAAACCAGATCGTCGTAGTCCTTACCGAGCGCTTCGGCCATGCGCGCGATCTTTTCTGCTTTGGGATATTTCTTACCGTGTTCGATCTCGGCGAGATAAGAGGTCGACAGCTTCGTTCGCACGCCCAGGGCGGTCAAAGAAATTCCCGCCTGTTCGCGAAACTTTCGAAGCTTCATGCCGAATATTACTTTGTGATTGAGACCCATAAGCCCGTGCCAACGTCGTCTAACCGCTTACGCCCGGCCGCTACGCAGCCGGCTCCAAGCGCCGCTCATTCTGTATCACCACGGTCGGATTGGCATTCGGCTCCGGGACGGAAGGGTGATTTTCCTGCAAAAGAACGACGTGTTCTTCCATTCCCCACTTAGCCTTGTAGAGACAGTCTTCAACGGAATGGCCGATCCCAGTGAACCCTTCAAGATCGGGCGAGTAGAAACCAAAGAGTGTAGGATCCGTCGTAGCCTCGATGACCAGCGAATACTTCAAGTCAATCATGGTGTTTCAGTCCCTTCTCTTATCATCCCTTATTCCGGCGGCCTTAAGGATAGCATGACACGTTCAAATGCGTCGGCTCCCACTAACTTATTGGCAGACCAAAGGCCCCTCGTATAATGCGCCGTACCGTGCGACAGCGGTTGAGTGCGTCTTTCGCGTCAATCCTGGTGGCTGAAACACCGGGATAGCGATACGCGACCGCAAATGTGCTAAGCACGTTCAGGTCGGCCGCTAGGACGCTCCACGCGGGCTCGATCGGCAGGACAAGTGTGAGCAGCGCATAAAGGTTATGAGTCCTCGGTATGACAAGACTGGCCTCTTCGAGGCGCGCTTTCAAATATTTCTCCGCGCACTGTTGAGCATGAAAACAAACAGCGTCATGGTTCGGCCGTTTGCGTGTACGATAGGACACTTGCGCCGTGGCGAAATCGCCTTCTGCCTTGTCAATCCACTCAAGCGTGGTCGGCTTCATACGCCACCCTTCCACGCTCAATGATCTCGCGCATGAAACCGTCCTGCAGAGCCAACCGCTCTCTGACTTGCTCAGAGCTGCGAACGATGACATCGACGCCGATCTTTGGGTTAACCCGAGTTATGATCCGGGCCGCCTGTTGGAGAGCGCTGCCCTCATAGGGCATCACTATCAACAGGTCCAGGTCCGAAAACGGTCCAGGGGTTCCGTAGGCGTGCGAGCCAAAGACGATGATCCTTTCGGGATTGAACTCGCGTGCAATCGCGTCGCATATTTCGCTGATTTGCTCAGAGGTACTCATTTGCCCAGAGTTTCCCACCGATCGTCCGAGGCCGCAAGAGCGATGGTAGCCGGAAATCTCATCTCATACCCGCCGCTTGTATCTCTGCAGTTTTCGGAACGCGTTCTGATGACGCGGCGCCCTATAGAGTGATCAACCACAGTCCTGTTACTTCGAAGCCTTCCCCTTCGACTTTGGGGTCGCTTGCTTAACCGAAATGATTTCCAGGAACGCTCGGGCGGCTTGTGATTGATAGCGATCTTTGTTGTAGATCAACCCGAGCTGGCGTTTGAAACGGGCATCGCGAATCGTAAGCGCTTGCAAACTTCCTTCTTTGACTTCTTTCGCGATACACAGGCGGGGCACGATCGAGATTCCCATTCCGATCGCAACGAATCGTTTGATCGTCTCGATTGAAGCAAGCTCCATCGTAACTTTCATCTTAACGCCGCCTTCATCGAAGTGTTTCACCAATCGCTCGCGAGTAGTGGTGCCGATCTTGTGAAGAATGAAAGGTTCGTTTTCGAGGTCGCTCATCTTAACCGAACGCCGTGATGCCAATGCGTGTGTTGGGCTGACTATCAATGCCATTTCGTCGCTGTGGATCGTTATTGCTTCGAGCCGCGCGTGCTTAATCGGCAGCGTCACGATTCCAAAGTCCAGAGTGCCGTCGAGAATACGCTCGGTGATCGAGCGAGTGATTGCGCGGTGAATGTCGACCTGAACATGAGGATAAGCCTGCTTGAACGACGCGAGCACTTCGGGCAAAACGTACAGGCACGTTGTTTCATTCGCGCCCAGCCGCAACGTGCCTCGGCTCAGCCCGCGCAATTCGCCAATTGCAATCGCGGCTTCTTCTCTTAGCCTCAGCAGTCGCTTCGCGTAGTCGGTCAGCAGTTCGCCTGCGCCGGTGAGCCGCACCGTCTTGCGCATTCGATCAAACAGCGGCTCGCCAAGCTCGCCCTCGAGCAGCTTGATCGCCGAGCTTATTGCCGGCTGAGTGCGTCCCAGCCTGTGACCGGCTCGCGAAAAACTCTTCTCTTCCGCCACGGCCATGAAGACTTCGAGCTGCCATAATTCCATAGCCCACCGCCTTTGCCGGGATAAACAGACTTTATAGCTAGCATAAAAAGAATAGATTTTACAAATCCGAATACTTGGCGTAAAAGAGTATGTGTCACGGCGGTCAGCTTGCCAATTTCTGGTTCAGGTTTTGGTTTGAAGCCCCCGCAATCAAACCCGAAACCTCATCCGGAAATTGGTAAGCTGGCCGCCGCATGCTTTTTCAGAGACAAAGTCCGACATTTTTCGTGGGAGGAACTATGAGCGCAGAAGCTGCACTGAAGTTCGCGGCCGAGCATGGAGTCGAATTTGTGGACGTTCGCTTCACAGACTTGCTCGGTCAATGGCATCACCTGACTATTCCGATCGAAGAATTCGGCGCGGAAGCATTTGAAAACGGAATCGGGTTTGACGCGTCGAGCTTGCGCGGTTGGGCGGCAATCAACGAATCGGACATGCTCTTGATCCCGGACACGTCGCGGTATTGGATTGATCCGTTTATGAAGCCGGCAACGCTCTGCTTGATCTCGAGCGTCATCGATCCGATAACCAAGGACGGCTACTGGCTCGACCCGCGCGCGGTCGCCCAGCGAGCCCAGAACTATTTGAAATTCACCGGCGCCGGCGACACCGTTTACTTCGGGCCGGAAGCCGAGTTCTTCATATTCGACAAGGTCTCTTTCCATAATGAAGGTCACACGTCGGGTTATTCAGTGGACTCGATGGAAGGTCCGTGGAACACGTCATCCGAACGCGGAGGCTCGAACGGGCACGGCTACCACATCCGTCCGAAGGAAGGCTACGTTCCGCTGCCGCCGCTCGATTCGATTTCGGATCTGAGATCTGAGATCGCAACGCTGCTCAGGAATGCAGGCATACCGGTCGAATGCCATCATCACGAAGTTGCAACCGGCGGGCAGTGCGAGATCGACTTCCGATATAACACTCTGCTGACTACGGCCGACAATCTGATGGTCTTCAAGTACACGGTAAAGAACGCGGCTTTGCGAGCCGGAAAGGCGGCCACCTTCATGCCCAAGCCAATCTACGGCGACAACGGCAACGGTATGCACTGCCACCAATCGATTTGGAAAGAAGGCACGCCACTGTTCGCGGGCGACGGCTACGCGGGTTTGTCGGAGATGGCGCTGCACTACACCGGAGGATTGCTAAAGCACGCTCGCGCGATTGCTGCGTTCGCCGCGCCGACGACCAACAGCTACAAGCGACTCGTGCCGGGATTTGAAGCGCCGGTGAATCTCGCTTATTCAAGCCGCAATCGTTCGGCGGCTGTGCGCATACCGATGTACTCGCAGAGTCCGAAGGCGAAGCGCCTCGAGTTCCGCCCGCCCGATCCGTCGTGCAATGCTTATCTGGCATTCTCGGCGATGCTGATGGCGGGGCTTGATGGGATACAGAATAGAATCGATCCGGGTCCGCCGCTTGATAAAGACATCTACGATCTGTCACCTGAACAGTTGAAGGATGTTCCTTCGATGCCGGGCTCGCTCGAGGAGAGCTTGCAAGCGCTCGAGAGTGACTACGACTTCCTGCTTGCCAACGATGTGTTCAGCGAAGGCATGGTCGAGCGTTGGATCGATTACAAACGCGGTCACGAAATCAATCCGGTGCGGATGCGCCCGCACCCGATCGAGTTCTCGATGTACTTCGACGCATAATTCAGCCGGCCTACTTTGCAGAGCCGCACTGGGGCGGAGCGACCTATGCTCCGCCCTTTCTATTCCCGTGTGAACGGCTGGCCGCGTTGAGCGTCTATTGAAAAGAATTGCACATCATGC
>JADGNW010000481.1 GCA_017883315.1 Blastocatellia bacterium
ATCGCTACAACGCTGTTCTTCGGCGGGTGGAATGGACCTTCAGTTGGAAGGCTGCCGATCCTTGGCCCGGTTTATTTTGCAGTCAAGGTGCTGGCTTTGATCTTCACCGCGATGTGGATTCGGTACACCGTGCCGCGCCTCCGTTACGATCAACTGATGCGATTCGGTTGGAAGTTTCTGCTGCCGGCCTCGATCGTCAACATTATCATTTCGTCAACCGTGATCATGTTCTGGCGCTAGACCTATGACACCCGAAAAAGTCGAAAAAGCCCTGTTCATCATCTTCGCAGTGATCGCGATCGCGAGCGCGTTGAATATTCTTCTTCAGCGCAGCCCGATCTACAGCGCGCTGTCATTGATCGGAACGCTTCTGTCTCTATCGGCGCTCTATTTGACTGTGCGCGCACAGTTCATCGCAGCCATTCAAATCGTCGTGTACGCCGGCGCGATCATGGTGCTCTTCTTATTCGTCATAATGCTTTTGAACGTGCCTAAGGACCAGCCTCAGATTGAGAAGCAGAAGGGCCTGCGGTATCTGGCGATTCCTTTTGCAGGAGCGCTCATCGCCGAGACGTTTTATGTGCTTCGACTTGTGCCCGCGCGCGCACTTCCGGTAGTCGCGCCAGCGATGGCTGATCAGGCAGTCGGCACAACCTGGAGCATCGGCGTCGGATTGTTCACCAGCTACCTGCTTCCTTTTGAGGTTACTTCAGTGCTGATTCTGATGGCTGTTGTTGGAGCGATGGTGTTAGCGAGACGCGAAGGAGATTAGGAATTGCGGATTTCGAATTGCGAATCTCGAAATTCGCAATCCGCAATCCGCAATCCGCAATTCGTTATGGTTCCATTGTCATGGTATCTGGGTCTCTCGGCTCTGCTGTTTACAATCGGAGCTGTCGGGGTCTTCATCAAGCGCAATGCGATCACGATATTCCTGTGCATCGAGTTGATGCTGAACGCAGTGAACCTGACGTTTGTATCGCTCTCAGGTTTCTTTGGGGACGTAGGCGGGCAACTGTTTGTCTTCATCGTGATGACCGTAGCCGCAGCGGAAGCGGCAGTAGGATTAGCAATCATAATTTCGATCTTCCGCAATCGAGAGTCTCTCAACGTCGACGAGGTCGATACGCTGAAGTTGTGAAACGTGAAGCGTGATGCGTAACGGATCGAATCCGAATCGACTCATACGCATAACGCCAAGGATGCTCAGAGAATGCTAGCCGCAATAATACTTGTCCCGCTGGTCGGAGCCGCAATCCTCGGGCTCTTCGGCAAGCGAATGAGCGAGCGCGTGATTGGCTGGATCGCGTGCTCGACCGTAGCTGTCTCAACGATCCTGTCCTTCTATCTCTTCTTTGAGCATCGAGCCGCGCTCGAAGGCGGCGAGAAGCTTCACGAGTACTTGTTCACCTGGATCAGCGTCGGAACTTTCAGGACCGATGCGTCGCTGCTGCTTGATTCACTATCGGCGATCTACATTCTGTTCATCACGTTTGTCGGCTTCTGGATTCATGTTTTCGCTACCGGCTACATGAGAGGCGACAAGGGCTACTGGCGCTTCTTCGCTTACATGAATCTTTTCATGTTCTCGATGCTGACGCTGGTGCTCGCAGATAATTTCGTGCTGATGTTCGTGGGCTGGGAAGGAGTAGGGCTGTGCTCCTATCTGTTAATTGGATACTACTTCACAAAAGACTTCGCAAATGACGCCGCAAAGAAAGCGTTCATCGTAAATCGCATCGGCGACTTTGGTTTTGTCCTTGGCGTCTTTCTGCTCTTTTCGAAAGCCGGGACCATCTTTTATTTCAATGATACCGCGCGTGGAATTCACGGCGCGTTCGACTGGGCGATGACGCAATCGCCGGATCCGCTGACGTGGTCGGCAATCTTCGGAGGGGGCATAACTAGTGTCGCAGTGCTGCTGTTTGTTGGCGCGATCGGCAAGAGCGCGCAGTTGCCGCTCTACGTCTGGCTGCCTGACGCGATGGCCGGTCCCACGCCTGTGAGTGCCTTGATTCATGCCGCGACAATGGTAACCGCGGGTGTGTACATGGTCGCGCGCGCCAGCTCAATCTACATTCACGCGCCAACCGCGATGATGATAGTAGCGATCATCGGCGCAGCAACCGCGCTCTTCGCCGCGACGATTGGACTCGCGCAATGGGACATAAAGAAGGTGCTCGCTTATTCGACGATCTCGCAGCTCGGCTACATGTTTCTAGCTTGCGGAGTCGGAGCGTTCGGCGCCGGAATCTTTCACGTATTCACTCATGCGTTTTTCAAAGCCTTGCTCTTTCTCGGCTCAGGCTCGGTGATTCTCGGCATGCATCACGAGCAGGATATGAGGCGAATGGGCGGTCTGAAGAAGTATATGCCCATCACTTTTGCAACGATGTTCGCTGGATGGTTCGCGATCTCTGGCTTTCCATTGTTCTCGGGCTTCTTCAGCAAAGATGAAATCCTGTATCGCTCATTCATAGCGAACGGTTTACCGGACTCGTGGGCCCGCATCCTGTGGTTTGTTGGCGCAGTCACGGCTCTTGTGACTGCTGTCTACATGACTCGATTAATGGTTCTGACGTTCTGGGGCCGCGAAAGGTTCAGCACCTCAGAACCGGCTCCTGGGGCCGATTCTGTGCCAGGCGGGCACGAAGACCATCCCGGTCCGCCGCACGAGTCGCCTGCTTCGATGGTGTTGCCGCTAGTCGTGCTTGCAGCGGGAGCAGTCTTCGCGGGATATCTCGGAGTGCCGGAAGGTCTGTCGGGCGGCAAGATTACGAACTACTTCGAACGGCTACTCGAACCCTCGATCGCAAGCTTGCACGTGATGGAACCCGGCCACGCTCAACGTACGCCCGAAGGAACCCCGCTGGAGACGAGAGCCGAAGCACCGGCTCGGATGCCCGAAGGCCACGGGCTCGAGCGAACACTCACGGGCGTTTCAATCTTGATTGCTCTTGCTGGAATCGGGATTGGCTGGGTGTGGTTCAAGCGCAAGCCGCTTTGGGAGCCGCCACGCTTGCTCGAGGAGAAGTACTACGTCGATGAACTGTACAATGCGACGGTCGTGCAGCCGATCAAGGTGGGCTCGACCAGTGTCCTGTGGAAGGTCATCGATGTTCACATCATCGACGGCGCAGTGAACGGAGCCGGACATCTCGCGAGCATGTTAGGCAGCACATTGCGCTATTTGCAGTCGGGGCTCGCAAGGAGCTACGTCGCGATCGTGGTGCTCGGTGCGTTGCTGATAATTGGCTACTTCGTGATGAAGTAGAGAGGTCATGTAGGGGCGGCTCTCCGTGGCCGCCCCTCAGTCGAATAAAACCTCGCGGCAGTTTAAGGAGTGAGGGGCGGCCACGGAGGGCCGCCCGTACAGGTGGTATGGGTCAGTACATTCTAACAATCATCGTTCTTCTTCCGCTCGCCGGCGCGGTGCTGTTGCTCATCGTCGGACGAGGCGAGAAACCCAACGCCGCCGCGCTCAAATGGACGGCGCTTCTCATTTCTGTCGCTACGTTCATCATCTCGCTGGCGCTGCCGATAGGATTCAACAAAGGCGGCGGACTTCAATTTGAAACCAACCTCGAGTGGATTAACGCTTTCAATCTCGGCGTCCGCTATCACGTCGCCGTCGATGGCCTGAGCTTGTGGTTAGTGATTCTGACTACGTTTCTTGTTCCGCTTGCGTTGCTCTCATCCTGGAATTCGATTCACAAACGCCTGCGTGAGTTCCTGATGGCAATGCTCGCGCTCGAAACAGGAATGCTCGGCGTGTTCGTTGCGATGGACATGTTCCTGTTCTACCTGTTCTGGGAAGTGATGCTCGTGCCGATGTACTTTCTGATTGGAGTGTGGGGTGGAGAGCGACGAATCTACGCGGCAGTGAAGTTCGTGATTTACACCGTGGTCGGTTCGCTGCTGATGCTTGCGGGAATCATCGCGCTGTATTACATCCACGGCAGTGCGACGCTCAACTACACCTTCGACATCGCGGCCATTACAAACGATGTTAGAACCGGCGCGTTGATTCTGGACGCGGCGACTCAGAGCTGGTTGTTCTGGGCATTTGCTATTGCGTTCCTGATCAAAGTGCCGCTCTTCCCGTTTCATACGTGGCTGCCCGACGCGCACGTTGAAGCGCCGACCGCCGGCTCGGTGTTACTGGCGGGCGTGCTGCTCAAGATGGGCACTTACGGCCTGATGCGCTTCAACCTGCCGATCTTCCCGGACGCTTCGCATCAGTGGGCAGTGCTCATTTCTTCACTCGCCGTTGTCGGAATCATCTACGGTGCGCTGGTCGCGATGGTGCAACCCGACCTGAAGAAGCTCGTAGCCTATTCGTCCGTGAGCCATCTCGGTTTCGTCGTGCTCGGCATCTTCTCATTCACCGATCAAGGTATGCAGGGAGCCCTGTATCAGATGCTCAACCACGGAGTCTCAACCGGCGCTCTCTTCATCATCGTGGGGATGATTTACGATCGCCGGCACACGCGATTGATAGCCGAGTTCGGCGGACTCGCCAACGTGATGCCGGCATTCTCAACCTTTTTCATGATCGTGACTTTGTCTTCAATCGCGCTTCCGCTGTTGAATGGTTTCGTAGGTGAGTTCTTGATTCTGATAGGAACGTACACGTCAACGCTTCTGCCGCACGCTCGATTGTTCGCATCGCTTGCCGCGCTTGGGATGATCCTCTCGGCGGTTTATATGTTATGGATGTATCAGCGAGTCGTCTTCGGCGAGGTTCACAATCGCGAGAACCTGAAGCTTGCTGATTTGAACTTTAGAGAGAAGCTCGTGCTCGCTCCGATCGCCGTCCTGATTTTGGCGATGGGCATTTATCCGAGCGTGTTCCTTTCGCGAAGCAATCAGGCGATCCAAACGATCAAGGCGCGATTAATTCCTGTGTCTGAAGTTGCCGTAAACCCCGAGGCCGGCACCGAAGAACGCTAAATGGAAAAGCTCGGCATCAACTATCACGCGATCCTGCCCGAGACGAT
>JADGNW010000092.1 GCA_017883315.1 Blastocatellia bacterium
GACAACGAGCGACGTGTTAAATTCCACGATGACGCGACGGTGGGCGGCTTGTTCTTCTTTGAGGATTTCCCGTGAAAATGAAGGACGGCTTCTGGTGGGAATATTAGTATGAGTTCGTCGATCGAAATTCATTGGAACGAGGCCGGCAGGCTCGATGCTTTGCTGCCGAAGATCGATCCGGCAGTCGCTGGCGTTCTTGGTCGAGCCCTCAGCGGTGAAGAACTCGACTTCGACGACGGGCTGCGCCTGGCTCGGACTGCGGGCGGTGAACTCGAAGCGCTGGTTCTTGCAGCCGACCGCATCCGCCGCGAGCGTGTCGGGGACGTGATCACCTACGTCGTCAATCGCAACATCAACTTTACTAACGTCTGCTTCGTCGGGTGTCGCTTCTGCGCGTTCAGCCGGGCGCCTCGCGAGAAGGACGTTTACTTTCATTCGTTCGAAGAGCTTCAGCGCCGTTCGCTTGAAGCCTGGGAGCTTGGTGCTCGCGAAGTGTGTGTGCAAGGCGGGCTGCCTCGCGATCTTGATCCTTTTTACTATCGCGATCTGCTTCGCGCGATCAAGCAAGCGACTCCCGAGATGCACATCCACGCATTCTCGCCGATGGAAGTCGTCTACGGCGTTGAGCTGACCGGCATGCCGCTGCGAGATTATCTCTCGATGTTGAAAGACGCGGGACTTGGAACGTTGCCGGGCACTGCCGCTGAAATTCTCGATGACGATGTTCGCCATCAGATCGAGCGCATCAAGCTGAATGTGTCCCAGTGGCTCGATGTAATAAAGACCGCTCACCGGCTGGGCATTCGAACAACATCGACGATGATGTATGGGCATCTCGAAAGCGAAGAGCATTGGGTGCGCCATCTGATGCTGCTGCGAGACGTTCAGAAAGAGACGGGCGGCTTCACGGAGTTTGTGCCGCTCGGGTTTGTCCACGAGTTCACTCAGCTCTACAAGTCAGGCGATGCTCGGCCGGGTCCAACTCGCGACGAGCACTTGAAAGTTCATGCGCTGTCGCGGCTGATGCTGCAAGGCTGGATCGATAACATTCAAGTCTCGTGGGTGAAGATGTCACGCGAGATGGCACAGGAGTGTTTTCTTGCCGGCGCGAACGACTACGGCGGAACGTTGATGGATGAAAACATCTCGCGGCTGGCGGGCGCGACCTCGGGTGAGTACCTCTCGCCTGAGGAGTTTCACGCGCGCATTCGCGAGCTTGGACGAATTCCGGCGGAGCGAACGACCTTGTACAAGATTGTGAAGACGTTCAGTGAAACTAATTGGGTTCGTTGTTCTGTGCAGGGCTCGCGAGATTGTTTATGATTGTGATCAACGTAGTAGCGCGAGGTTAAAGATGAGTACAAAAGTCAGAGCGACGGTCGAGGACCTTTACAACGTGCCGGAACACGGCAAAGCGGAACTCATTGACGGGGAATTGGTGCGATTTATGCCTACAGGAATGAAACCCAGCCGGGCGAGTAGCCGGATTTGGCGAAGTCTCGACGACTATGAGCAAGCGAACGGCGGCGGCTTCGCGGTGGGTGACAATGCGGGCTTTTTGGTTGACCTGCCCAGTCGCGAGTCGTTCAGCCCCGACGCAGCATGGTACACCGGCCCGGACACTGGCATGAGGTTTCTGGACGGAGCGCCGGTCTTTGCCGCTGAGGTCCGCAGCGAGAGTGATTACGGCGATGCGGCTGAGCGCGAGATGGCCAAAAAACGGCGCGACTACTTTGCTGCGGGCACCCTCGTGGTCTGGGATGTAGATCTGCTTGGAGATGACGTGGTGCAGGTATACAGAGAGAGTGATCCGGAACATCCGACTAGATACCGGCGCGGTGAGGTAGCTGAAGCCGAACCTGCGGTCCCCGGCTGGCGAATGCCAGTGGATGATCTCTTTCGCTAATGCGAAGACTCGGACTCTATCTAGGCCGACTTCCCGGATTCGACAAGGCTGGTCTCGACCGGCGAGAGTTGATCGAATGCGTGAGAGTTGCCGACGCTTGCGGTTACGATTCGTTCTGGATGCCTGAAGCGTGGGAGCGTGAAGCGTTCACGATCCTCACCGAACTCGCCGTGCATACCGAACGCATTCATCTGTGTACCGGCATCATCAATATCTTCTCTCGCAGTCCGGCTCTCATCGCGATGAGCGCCGCGACGCTCGATGAAATATCCGGCGGTCGGTTTCGATTGGGCCTCGGCACGAGCGGCGCGCGGGTCATCGAAGATTTTCACGGCATTGCTTACACCAAGCCGCTCACTCGACTCCGGGAAACGATCCAGATTGTCCGAGTGCTTCTATCGGGTGAAGCGCTTGATTTCCAAGGCGAGTGCTTTGAGCTTCATCGGTTCAAGCTCGGGTTCAAGCCACTGCGCGACAACATCCCCATCTACGTGGCGGGGCTCAGTCCAAAAAGCTTACGCCAGATAGGTGAGTTAGCGGACGGATGGTTGCCGACACATTGGCCTTGCGCTCGGCTCGCGGACGGAATATCTGAGATTCGCGCTGGCGCTGAGAGCGTGGGACGCGACGCGAGCAGAATCGAGATCGCGCCGTTTGTGAACGTGGTTGTGTCTGATGACTTGAAGAAGGCGCGCAATCAAGCTCGCTTGCCGCTGGCCTATTATGTTGGAGGCATGGGTGATTATTATCACGGCTCGCTCAGCCGCTTGGGATTCGCAGCCGAAGCAGATTGCATTCGCGAGCTGTGGCGAGCGGGTCGGCCCAAGAGTGCGATAGCCGCAGTCACTGATGAAATGGTGGACAGCGTCGCGATCTGCGGATCGCTCGAGAATTGCCGAGCCCGGCTTGATGAGATGTATGCATTTGGCGCAACGCTTCCGCTGGTCGCGATTCCGACCGAAGGCAGCACGGCTGAGAAGTGCCGCGCGATTGAAGCGCTGATCTAAGCAATCTTCAATAACCTCGCTGCATTATCGTGCAAAATCTTTTGTCGTACTTCTGATGAGAAGCCTTCCATCGAGTCGAAGTCCGCAAGCCAGCGCTGAGGCATGATGAATGGATAGTCGCTTCCAAAAAGTATTCGATCCTGCAAGCGCGTTCGAGCTTCATCCATTATCGCTTTCGGAACATACTTCGGGGACCAGCCCGACAGATCCATAAACACGTTTGACTTGTGACCGATGATCGCGAGCATCTCGTCGTGCCACGGCCAGGCCGGGTGCGCGCCGATGATTGTCAACTCGGGGAAGTCGGCGGCGACGTGATCGAGATAGATCGGCCGCGTGTAGTCGAGCCTCACACCCATGCCGCCGGGCGTGCCCGCTCCCAATCCATTCGTGCCGGTGTGAAACAGCGCGGGGACTCCAAGCTCGGTGATCTTTTCGTACAGCGGATAAAACTGCTTGTCGTTCGGATAGAATGCTTGTATCCCGGGATGGAACTTCGCTCCGATCAATCCAAGCTCGGTGATCGCGCGTTCCATTTCATCCACTGCGGGTTTGCCTTTCCACGGATCAACGCAAGCGAAGCCGACAAACTGTTTGGGGTATTTCTTCACGACTTCAGCCACTTCGTCGTTGGTAAGCGGGGGCAAACCTGTCGCGGTCTCGGCATCCCACGCAAGCAGCACTGCGACGATGTCGAGCTCTTCGTAGAGCCGTGCTACTTCGTCCATCTCGCGCACAGGAACTTTGCTTCGGAAGAACGCTTCGGCCGGTTCCTTGAATGGCTTTAGCGCTCCATCGAGGAAGCTCGCGGTTGGCAAGTGCACATGCATATCGATAGCTTTGGGCATTTGAGTTCACCTCGTTTCGTCGATCACTGATCGTAGCAAACCGAGCCTTCGGCAGAAAGGTACTCGCGATGATGCCTTGTGCCGATTTCATGTGTTACTGTTTGATCAAGTCATCTGCTGGACACGAAATCATACCATCGCAAGCTGACGGCTTGCGCAAACTGGGGAGCGAGTTCGACATGCCAATAGCCTCCATCAATCCCGCGACCGGCGAAACCGTCAGGACTTTTGACGAGCTGTCCGATTCCGAAATCCAGCACAAACTCGAGCGAGCTGCCGACACCTTCAGCGAGTACCGGCACACCAGCTTCAACGATCGGGCTGAGAAGATGCTTCGCGCCGCAGAGATTCTCGAGGACGAGAAGGAAAGATTCGGCGTAACTATGACCACCGAGATGGGCAAGCCGATCAAGGCCGCCAAGGCCGAGGCTGAGAAATGCTCGTGGGTTTGCCGCTACTACGCTGAAAACGCCGAGCGCTTTCTCGCCGATGAAATAATCGAAACCAACGCCAGCCGCAGCTACATTCATTATCAGCCGCTCGGCTCGGTGCTTGCGGTCATGCCATGGAACTTTCCGTTCTGGCAGGTCTTTCGCTTCGCCGCGCCCGCGCTGATGGCCGGCAACGTCGCGCTGCTCAAGCACGCCTCCAACGTGCCCGCGTGCGCGATCGCCATCGAAGACATTTTTCGTGATGCCGGGTTTCCCAAGGGCGCCTTTCAAACTCTGTTGATCGGTTCAGACGCCGTCGAGGGAGTGATCGCGGACGAGCGCGTCAAGGCTGTGACGCTGACCGGAAGCGAGCCCGCTGGAAGCCAGGTAGCCAGTACAGCCGGAAAGCTGATCAAGAAGACGCTGCTCGAACTTGGAGGCAGCGATCCTTTTATCGTGATGCCAAGCGCTGATCTTGAAGAGGCCGTCAAGATCGCCGTGACCGCGCGAACGATCAACAACGGGCAGTCTTGCATCGCGGCCAAGCGATTCATTATCGCCGCCGAGATCGCTCACGAATTTGAGAAGCGGTTCGTGGAAGAAATGGAAGCTCTCTACATCGGCAATCCGATGGACGATACCGTTCAAGTAGGTCCGCTTGCAACGGCTCAGATCCTTAGCGACCTCGAAGAACAAGTGAGCAAGTCGGTCGAGCTGGGCGCGCGCGTTTTGACCGGAGGCAAACGCCTCGAGCGCGAGGGCTTTTACTACGCACCTACCGTGCTGACGCACATCCCCGAAGACTCGCCGGCTTATGAAGAAGAACTGTTCGGGCCAGTCGCTTCGCTCTTTCGAGCGAGTGACATCAACCACGCGATACAAATCGCCAACGATACTCCATTCGGACTCGGCGCCAGCGCATGGACGAATGACAAGGCGGAACAGGGGCGCTTCATCGAAGAGCTTGAGGCCGGATGTGTGTTCATCAATGGAATGGTGGCGAGCGATCCGCGCTTGCCCTTCGGCGGGGTGAAGCGTTCGGGCTACGGGCGCGAGCTTGGCGCCCACGGCATCCGCGAGTTCGTGAACATCAAAACTGTTTGGGTTAAGTGAAATTGCGGATTGCAGAATGCGGATTGCGGATTGAAAAGGAACCCAATCCGAAATCCGC
>JADGNW010000482.1 GCA_017883315.1 Blastocatellia bacterium
GAACAGTTGCGAAAGCGAGCCCGATCCCATATCGAACATATGAACGTAGCCCAACCGGCCGCCGCTGATCTTCGCCACGTACTCTCGCTTCTCCTCGACCCACTTGCGATAGAGCAGACCTTTTTCGCTTGCGGTATTCACCGGCCGCGCTGCAATCTCGCGTTTGTTCGCGCCCTCGCTCGACGCGGAGACGGTCAGCGAGACGCGCTTGTTTATCTTGTAGCTGAGCAGCTCATCGAGGTTTACGTGAGCGTCGATCTGTGCGCCGTCGATGGCAAGCAGATACTCGCCCTGCTTCACGCCGGCAAGCGCCGCGGGGCCGAGCGGGATGACCTCGCTTACTCGCAAGCGTCCAGAGCCTTCATATTCAGCGCGATCAAAACGAAGGCCGAGCTTTCCGGTTGAAGGCTGATTCGATGAAGCCGGCGCCGATACTCCTGAGTGAGAAGCGTTCAATTCGCCAACCATCAATGACAGCAGCCTGCGCATCTCGTCCGGCGTGCGAGCGCCGGCGATGTGCGGCGCATACTCGGCTCGAACTGCTTCCCAATCGACGCCGTTGAAATTCGGATCGTAGAAATTCTCGCGCAGATAAGTCCACGCCTGATTGAAGACCTCGAGCTTTTCGCGCGCGAAGTCGACATCCATCTCGGCAGAAACCGCGAGCGGGCGCGGGGCGCGACTCTCGAGCGGCACTACGTTGATGCGACCTTGCTCGAGATAAAAAACTTCTTTGCTATCGGGCGAGAACTGCGCGTCGCGTTTGAAGCCCGCCGTCGACGTCAGTTGCCGCGCGACCGCCGGTTCTCTCGCAAGCTCATCGAGCGAGTAGATGTACAGATTCTGCTGCCCGGCGGCGCTGGCGATCATCAACAACCACTTGCCGTCCGGACTGATCTCCTGATAACCCGAATCGACTCCAACGGGCAGCAAGCTGAGCCGCCGCTTGATGTCATCGAAAACGATCTCAACCGGTTTGGGCGGCTGCTTCTTCTCACCAGCGTTAGAGGCTGCAGCCGTTGGGTTCTGTGTTTCGGTTTGAGCCTGGCGATTCTCTTGAGGTGCTTGAGTCGTCCGCGTAGTGCGCGGCGATTCTTCCTTGAAGAGATCTCGGAACTGATCTTCACGAAAGCGCGGCGTGCGAGGTATCAGGTCGATCCGCGCAACCTGACTGCCTTCCGTCCGCTGAGCTGTGTCAAAGAGAATGTACGTGCCATCCTGGCTCCACGACACGGTGTTGTTAACCACATTCGCGAGGAAGCTGATCTGTTTGGCTTCACCGCCTGCCACCGCAACGACTGACACGTTGGTGAAGGACTTCCCGCTTGTTGAAGTGAACGCGATCCACTTGCTGTCCGGGGAGAACACAAATGGGCGGGTGGCGCCGAGCGGCGGCCGCTCGAATATGCCGCTCGCCAGCAGCCGTTCCTGTTTTGAATCAAGATCGATTACTCGAAGCTCGCGAGCGTCTCGCTCGAACGCGAGCGACTTTCCATCTGGTGAAAAAGCAGGAGCCGCATCACCCGCCGCGCCGTTTGTAAGCTGTGTCTCTTTGCCTGAGGCGAAGTCATAAAGAAAAACATGCGGCGCACCGTCTCGATCCGACATGTAAGCCAGTCTGCGGCTGTCGGGCGCCCATGCGATTTGCGATTCATCTGAGGGGCTGTTCGTTACTCGCGCGGCGTCGCCTCCATCTTTCGCGGAGGCAGCGAACACTTCTCCGCGCACCACGAACCCGACTTTCTTTCCGTCCGGTGAAAGCGCGAATTCCTTTATCTGATCTGTGAGTCTGAGGTGTTCAACAGAAGGGCCGGCGGGCGCTCCTCGGCGCGTGATCGGAACCTCGCTCGCGTGGCCGGATGCGGTGTCGAGCTTCCATATCGCGAAGTTGCGCTCAAAGACTATCGCCTTCCCATCGTATGAGATGTTCGGCCACAGCACGCGACCGTCCTTGAATTTTGTCACCTGCCGCGGTGAACTGGCCTTCAAGCTTACCGACCAGATGTTTTGCGCGCCGCTGCGATCCGACACATAAAAGATGCTCGCCCCGTCGGCGCTCCACATCGGCCACATCTCTTTGGCGGAACCTTCAGTGATGCGCTCGTAAGCCGGCGGCGAAGCGTCGCGCATCAGCCATATCTCGCACTCGTCGAGATGCGAATGACCCTTGCGCCACCACTGGCTCGAGGCTACGCCGCGCGCGGTGAAGGCCACAGCTTTGCCGTCAGGCGAAGGCGCCGAGAAATACTCGCTGGCATAGCGGTCGGCGCTGACTTGCATCGGCGTGCCGCCATCGGCGCTCACTCGAAAGAGATCGTTCATGCCGGAGATGTCGCGGCTCGAAGATGTGAAATATATCCAGCGTCCGTCTCGCGACCACCCGTCGAGTTGATCGTTAGCGTCGTCGAAAGTCAGCCGCTTGAGATCCCCGGAGTCAAAAGTGAGCACGTAGATATCGCCGTTGCCGGTGCGGTTCGATATGAACGCGAGCTTGCGCCCGTCGGGTGAATAGAGCGGCCGCGACTCGGTCGCCGGATGAGCGACGAGCAGCCTGGCTTCTCCGCCTGAAGCCGGCACGGTCCAGATATCGCCGCCCGAGACGAACGCTATCTCCGATCGATCGGGCGACAACGCAGGCTCGGCAAAGCTCGGCAGAGAATCACCGGGTGCACTGCTGGATTCCGAAGAGGCAATGGAATGCAACGGAACTGACTCGGCAACCAAAACCACAAACGCAACGATGATCAACCTTCTTAAGCACGTCATAAGCAATCTCCAAATGAGGATGAACGATCCGTAGTAAAACCGCCTCAGTGTTTGCTGTGACCCTTTCGCAACTGGACAAACAAATACCAAACGATTGCTGCGTTGATGAGAAGTATGACGATCCGAGTGACGGTGACCCGCCTCGCGATTTCGTAAAGCTCCAGCGGGATCAGCGAACACGTGACGATGATGGTGAAGTACTCGGCCCAGCGCTTCTTCAGCCAGAGACCGATGCCTTCGGTCAGCAGCAACGCGGAGTAAAAGAACGAACCGATACTCAGCTCTTCGAGTTTGTGATCGCTCATCAACCCGAGCTTTGCGATCAATCCGTGAACAAGCCGGTTGTCGGGATCGACTCTGATCGCGGTTATCCAATTAGTCGCAAGCTCGGAGACGTCTTTGTGCAGCAGCTTGATCGCGCCTATGCCGACGGCAAGAAGCAGCAGGCCCTTAGTAAGCTTGAATACTGCAATTATCCTGAGGCCCTTGCCGTCGGACTCGTGCCTCGCATGCGTTCGTTTCTTCGCCATATCGATCCTCGGCCCGACCCTTGCGCATCACGCGGAAGACGCAGACTGAATACATTAGCAAAGGCGGGAAGAGAGACGAAGCGGGCCACGCGCATATCTGTCGTCAGAGTCGCAAATCTGTCGTCAGCAGGCGTAAAACTTGACAATAAAATCCGC
>JADGNW010000483.1 GCA_017883315.1 Blastocatellia bacterium
CTTTTCATTTTAGATTCG
Source organism: Blastocatellia bacterium (assembly GCA_017883315.1). Taxonomy (GTDB): domain Bacteria; phylum Acidobacteriota; class Blastocatellia; order UBA7656; family UBA7656; genus Onstottus_A. Next base: position 19 of record JADGNW010000483.1, read on the forward strand.
TTAAGATTGTTCCGGCTGACTAAGCAGGTGGAAACTAGAAACGTAAAACTCGACCGGCGGTTTTCTCCGGACAAGATGCAGAAGGTGAATCTGTTCGAGACCGAACGGATGTTCACCGACATCTATTGTCTCGAGCCTGGCCAGGAACAGAAGCGTCACGCGCACCGGGGCGCCGATAAAGTCTACTTCGTGCTCGAAGGCACCGGCCGGTTTCACATTGGCGATGACGAGCGCGACCTCGGACCGGATGAAATCGCGCTTGCGCCAGCGGATGTCGAACACGGCGTTCGGAACGAATCGCAAATGCCGCTTGTGGTGCTCGTCTTCATGGCTCCGAATCCGAACCAAACCTACGGGGCCTAGACCGGCCGGCTCGAACAGTGGAATCAGATCGTCGCTGGAGGAGTTATGTCCATCTCGAATCGCGTCTCAGCGCACTCGATCTCGCGCACGGCTGTTTCAGTAGTCACTCTTGTTCTGATGCTCATATCAAGCGTTCACACTCACTCCGACGGCAGGCAGTGGTCATCACAGATCAAGACCGGCCGCTCGATCGTTCGCGCCGAGCACGGGATGGTCGCTTCCAGCCAGCCCTTAGCCTCACAAGTCGGGCTTGAAGTCTTGAAGCGCGGAGGCAACGCGGTCGATGCGGCTATAGCGATGGCTGCGGTGCTGAACGTTACCGAGCCGATGATGACCGGCGTTGGCGGCGATATGTTTGCTCTCGTCTCATGGTCTAAAACCGGCGAGCTGAAGGCATTGAACGCGAGCGGCCGCGCGCCGCGCGCGTTGAACCTTGATTACTTTACGCGGAAAGGCATCAAGAACATGCCGTTGACCGGGATGGAACCGATCACAGTGCCCGGCGCGTTCGACGGATGGGTAACGCTGCTCGAGAAGTACGGCACGATGAAACTCGCCGATCTGCTTGCGCCGGCGATCGAGTACGCAGAGAACGGATTCCCGGTGATGGAAAAGTGCGCGCGCGATTGGGAGGCGTCGTCCGAGAAACTCAGGAAGACTCCTGCTGCAACATCGAACTATCTGGTCGACGGCCGAGCGCCGCGCGCAGGCGAGATTTTTCGTCAGAAGGATCTCGCGCGTACACTGCGCACGCTTGCTCGAGGAGGACGCGACGCGTTTTACAAAGGCGAGATCGCGCGCGCGATTGTCGACTACTGCCAGAAGAACGGCGGCTTTTTGTCGATGCAGGATTTTGCTGAACACAAGTCAGAATGGGTCGAGCCGATTGCGACAGACTATCGCGGCTACAAAGTGTACGAGTGTCCGCCCAGCGGTCAGGGGCTGACTGCGCTTCTGGCGCTGAACATTCTCGAGGGCTACGACCTCGCGTCGATGAACACGCGGCCCGATCTTTACTATCACACGCTCATCGAAGCGACGAAGCTCGCGTTCGCCGATCGCAACAGATACATCGCCGATCCGGCATTCGCGAAGGTGCCGGTTCGGCAGTTGCTCTCGAAGGAATACGCCGCGAGTCGTCGCGCGCTGATCAATCCTGATCACGCGATTGAGAGCCCGGAGGCCGGGATCGTCACCGGTGAAAGCGACACTACATACTTCACGGTGGTCGACAAAGATCGCAACGCGGTGTCGTTCATCAACAGCCTCTACGAAGAGTTCGGATCTGGAATAGTCGCGGGCGACACGGGCGTCGTCCTGCATGATAGAGGGGCCGGCTTTTCGCTCGATGCGAAACATCCGAACCGCATCGAGCCGGGCAAGCGGCCCTTTCACACGATCATCCCCGCGATGGTGTTCAAAGACGGCAAGCTCTTCATGTCGTTTGGCGTGATGGGCGGCGCGATTCAGCCTCAAGGACACGTGCAGGTTCTTACAAATTTGATCGACCTGGGAATGAATCTGCAGCAAGCGATCGAGGCGCCGCGGTTCCGCTACCTGACCGGCAATCGCGTGATACTGGAAGACTCGATGACCGAGCCAATCATTGGCAGCTTGATTGCGAAGGGTCATCAGCGTGCAACTCAATCGGGCGCGTCGATGGGTGGAGGTCAGGCGATCATGATCGACCCGGCGAGCGGCACATTGATGGGCGGCTCCGATCCACGCAAAGACGGAATGGCGCTGGGGTATTGAAAGGTACCGTAGACTGGACAGTCTACGGTACTCCTCTTGATAATTACCGGCCCGTCGCATACAAAGATCATTAGGTATGTCCGAAGAAACACAAATCAGAAACAGCGAAACTCGAACGCGAGTCACCCTCGAGACAGGTATCGGTGAGATGCCGTTCGGTGGTGAGGAATTCCTGACCGACGATCAGGCGACAGCCAAGCGTGACGCGCTCCTGTTCTTTCAGTCGGCCTATGAAGCGCAGATGCGCGGCGATCTCGATGAAGCAGTCGATCTATACAAGCAATCGATCGAGGCTTACGCGACGGCGGAAGCTCACACGTTCCTGGGCTGGACCTACAGCTTCATGACTCTGACCGACGAAGCGATTGCAGAGTGTCATCGGGCCATCGAAGTCGATCCCGATTTTGGTAATCCTTATAACGACATCGGCGCCTACCTGATCGAGCAGGGAAATCTGTACGCCGCGATCGAGTGGTTCCAACACGCGATGATGGCTTCGCGTTATGAGTGCTACTTTTACCCGCATTTCAATTTGGGCCGGGTGTATGAAGCGCTTGGAAGATGGTACGACGCGCTGCGCGAGTATAAAGCGGCGATCGATTTGAATCCGAAATACGCGCTGGCAGTAATGGCGTTCAGGAAGTTGCAGGCAAAGCTGAATTGAGTAAGTCTTTGGAGTAAGGAAGAACCGGCATGGGCGCGGGAAGATGGGTGGGAAAACCAAAGGAGTGAGCGTATATTCGTAAGGCACCGAAGTGATTCGTAAGGGATGAGATGGAAACAAAGACGATAACAATACGAGTAAGCCACGAAGCCGCATCCACCTACGAGGCAGCATCAGCGGAACAACAGCGCAAGCTTGATGCACTGCTGAGTCTCAAGCTCAGCGAGGTGGCGCGAGACAAGCGGCCATTGGAAGCAATAATGAGCGAGATGAGCCGCAAGGCCCAGGAGCGCGGGTTGACCCCTGAGATTCTGAAGTCAATTCTGGATGAGTAGCGTGCGTTGTGTCTTTGATACGAACACGGTTGTGAGTGGCTTGTTGTTTGAGCAGTCCAAACCAGGACGTGC
>JADGNW010000484.1 GCA_017883315.1 Blastocatellia bacterium
CTCTTACCGTCGCACGCTTCAATCACCGGCCCCGACTGAGCGAAGTTGTCGCTGATGATCGCGCGAAGATAATCGCGCTGAAAGGCCATGTCTTCGGCAATGAGTATGCTCATAACAAAACCGATTCGTGATGCGTGAAACGTGAAACGTGATGCGTGAAACGTGATTCGTGAATCGGCAATGCGTGAACGGCCTGTAATCCTCACGCATCACGCTTCACTCGTCACTATCGGCACTCTCACTTCGACTACCGTGCCGCGCCTGCCGGTAGCCTTGAGCCACGTAAGCTCTGCGCCAATCAGCCGCGCTCTGTAACGCATGTTCTCAATTCCACGCGCGCGGCGCAGGTCGCTTGACTGAGTCATCCCGCGACCATCGTCAGTCACTCTAAACAGCAGGCTGTCGCCTTCGCGCATTATCACTATCTCGACGAAACGCGCTCCGGCGTGCTTTGAAATATTGTTGAGCGCTTCTTGCACGATTCGATAGATCAGCAGTTGTTCGGTTTCGGAGAGATTGATGTTGTCGATTCTGAGCGGGCACGCGAAGCGAGTAAGAAACGGCCGCTCGGAGGTCTGCGAAGCGCGAGCCAGACAGCTTTCGATCGCTGGAACAAGCCCAAGCGTATCGAGCGCCGAGGGGCTCAGGTTCTCCATCGCCCGGCGCACTTCGTCCATAGCGGCTTCCAGTCCGAAGATCAGCTTCGCAAGTCCGTTGCGCACTTCTTGCGACATCGCGCCCTCAGGCTTTTCGAACAATCGCCGCGCGAGCCGCGCAAGTTCGCGAAGATCCGAGAGCGTCTGATCGTGAAGATCGGCCGCCAGCAGCTTGCGCTCACTCTCCACCAGCGTCACAAACTGAAGAAGTCCCTCGATAAGATCGCGTTGCGTGTTCAAAGCCGGTGCTCCATCAGAGACCGTTACAAAGCCCTGAAATTCGAACTGCGGGATCCCACAGTTTCGTTGTGCGCGTTGCGCTCAAACTTTTGCGGAAACCGCCCTACAACCCATATCGCGCTGGATGTAGACTGCGCACGTCTTCCGAAGATGTCAACCACTCGGGGCGAGACCGAAGCCTTCAGGTCTCGCCCAAATTTAGAAGCGGAAGGCCGGAAGAAAAGGAGAGATCATGAGAGCTATTAGGAGATTTGGAACTATCGCCGCCGCCTTCGCATTGCTCCGCACGCTGGCAATTGCGGCACCGAAGGCCGAACGCGCGAACAAATTTTTCACAGTCGCAGGCACCGTGCTACAGATCGACAAGACCGAGCGCACGTTGCTGATTGCGGATCGCGCCTCTAATCAAACTTACCTTATCGAAGTGCCTGAGGGCACAAAGTTCAAGATCGTCTTTGGCAGATATATGCAGGTACGGGAGCCGGGCTTCAACGATGTGAACGTCAGAGAGCAAATCGAGATTCGTTGCTTTCGCGGCGACACGGAGCATCTGGCCCTGTTGGATGAGAAGATCGATGACGGCCACCCGGTAATCGCGGTTACTGCCGCGCAGTGAGCTTTCTTATTATCGCAAGTTCTGGGGCGATGGCTTCGATGACTCGCTCCAATCGAAGAAGGCGCGTAGTGCGCGTCAAATGATTTGAGGGCGAGTTGCCCCAAGAAAGGAGAAACTGATCATGAAACGGATAACACAACGAAATGCTGCTCTTGCTTTAACTCTCGTGCTCGCTTTTGCCGCCGTAGCGATCGGCGCCCCAAAGACTGAGCGAGCCGGCAAGTATCTGTCGATCTCGGGCCGCGTGCTTCAGATAGATCAGAAGGCTCGCACAATGCTGGTTGCCGACACCTGGTCGGAGAAGCTCTACCTGGTCACGGTTCCCAAAGGTGAGACGTTCAAGATCACTTTTGGCATGAACATGAAGAGGGCCGAGGCTGAGTTCGAGGACGCGCACAGAAACGATCGCGTCTCGGTTCGCGGCATACGCAGCGAAGAGCATTTGGCTCGGCTCGAGGACGGACGTCAGGTTGTGTTGCTGACCGCATCCCGCTAGTTCAAACCTCCGGGGCGGCCTGCCCTGCTAACAAGGGCCGCCCTACCCCACCCCCTCGCCTTACCCTCGCCTAGAGCCGGGTCGCGCTGCCGTTCCCTTGCAACCGGGGAAACGCGACCCGGCGCCTCCTTGTTTGGAAGCAATGTTTCGACTTACTCTCGCCAACAAGTAATCTGCTCGATCATCGCGGTGATAGAATCAGCTTGAGATGCTGCTGCGCTCGAAACCTCCTTTTTTCTCGCTGCTACTAATCGCAGTCGCGATGATAAGCGTCCTTCTCGGCAATGCGTGTCGCGACCGTGCGCGACCTGGCGAAGGCGAGAGCGCACCAAAAGGCGAGCCTGATCAGTACTCGGCGACAATCGTTCGCACAATTGAAAACGACGCAAGCCATGAGACAACCATCACCCAAGAGGTTCGATCAGGCGAGCAACGACGAGAAGAATGGACTGAACAAGGTCAGAATCGCGCGCTCATTTGGCGGCCTGATCTTGGGAAAAGCTATCTGCTTGATCTCGACCGGCAAGCATACGTTGAGACTAGTTTGGCCGACGAGAATATCCACGATGATTCCCCCCTGCAGGATCGGGAGAGCGCCGATTCAACAAACGGGCTTGTTCAAGCAGTTGACCGCGCGCTTGACGACGCGCCATCGCCCGATCGCGTCGAAACGCGAATGCTTCCTATCTCAGAGATCGGCGGTCACTCGTGCAAGGTGTACGAGCAGCGAGCGACCTTTCCCGATGGGCATACTGAAATCACAAGGACGTTCCGAGCGCGCGACCTCGGCGGGCTCGCACTGAGGACCGAATCGGAGGCACAGCCGGCATCAGTAAGAATCATAACCGAGCGCAAAGATGTTAGTCTCGAGGTAGCGCCCGATGTATTCACCGTACCCGCGAATTTCAAGAAGGTCGACAAGCTCGAGCGCTGAAGGGCCGGCTTCTCAAAAGCTAGCGAACAAACATCGGCGCGTGGCCTTTCGACCACGGGTCGTATTCCTTCGCGAATGTCAGCCGGTCTGCGAGCGGCGGATGTGAGTAGAGCCACACCTTGGTGAGAGCGCCGGGATTGGGATCAGCCAGATCGACTTCGCCGAGCGTTTGAAAGGCGTCGGCGGCGGTCTCAGATGAGTCAGGCACGATGCCGTGAATAACCTCCAGTCCGTAGACGTCAGCCTGGTGTTCCTGATAACGGTTGAAGGTGTTGGAGGCAGGCTCGGCCAAAAAGAAAAACAGGTAGAGGAAGAGCAGAATGGCAGGGAACGACGCCCAGTCATCCAAACCGCGAATCGCCCAACGCCTCTGCTTTCGAGCCAGCGTCCGGTTGATTGAGAAATAGACCAGCAGCAGCAATACGATTATCAATGCACCGGAAAAGGCTATGCCTTTGGGAATGTGGCCGAGCACGTAATGACCCATCTCGTGGCCGACGACGAACAGAGTCTCGGGAGTCGTCATCTTCGCGATAGTCGTGTCAAACACTATGACTCGCTGCGACGAGCCGAAGCCGGTCACGTAGGCGTCGAGAGCGTTCAATTTCTCGCTGGCCTTCATCTCGAACATCCGCTCGCGTGGGATATCCAATCCGCCGCGCTTCACTACTTTCTCGATCTGCTCGACAAGCGCCGGCTGAGTAGCATCGAGCGGTTCGTATTTATTAAAGAGCGGTTCGATTAATACCGGCGAGATGAACGTCAGGAAGACGAGCATCGGCACCGAAGCGAGCCCGAAGTACAACCACCAGCGCCGCGGGCTGCGGCGGATCACGCCATAGAGAATGTAGGCGAGAATCGACGCGATTATGAGTTGAATCAGCTCACCCTTCGCCCAATCCCACGCCCATGAGCCCCAGCCCTGCACGGATATTCCGTACTGCACCGCAATGTGATGCCTATACGCATCGAGCGGAGACTTCAGCAGGTCGAAGGTGAACAGCAACAGCGGAACGAATACGATCGCTTGAATGAAGCGCCTTCGCGATACACTTTCCGCCCAGTCGCGGAACAACGGCGAAAGCCGCAGCGACAGAATTATGAGCAGCAAAGCGAGCGAGTAAGCGGCCCCCAGGAAATGAAGCCGGTATGTGGTTCTGGAGTATGCGACCGCCTTCTCATACTTCTCCGGCGACAAGGTGTAACTCTTGACGTTTTGCTTTTGAACTGACGCGCTTTCCGGCGTTGAGGCCTGCCCGCCGGGAGAGGAAGGCGGCTGCGTCGCTGCGTTGACACTGGTAATGGAAAAGGCGAACGCGAAAGCGGAGCCCAGGTAGAGTGCAAAGAATAGACGGCGCATTTTCTAGTCCTCGCTTTTGGGGGAGTTGGGCCTGATTCGGAAGCGAGAATAGAAGATGGCGCTTGGAGAAGCAAGGAAAAGCGGACGACTTGCCGGCGCGTTTTCGCAGACGCGAAAACGGAGAAAGCGTTCGGCAAGTCGTCGTGCTCAAGCTATCGTTTTCCAGGAAGCACTCCACCCTGCGGTCCTAGCGGGGAGCGCCTCGGACGAGTAGGCGTTGGAGATGGCATCCTGGGTTGAGACTGGCCCGTTGCCGAGGTCCCCGAATCTATTGCCGCCGCGATCGCGTCATCGTAGATCTTGATCTTGCCTTCCTCATTCAACTGCTTCTGAGTCATCGCAACATAAGTCGAGAAGAAAATGGTGCGCCGTTCATCCAGCAAGCGCTGCTCGATCGACTTGCGTTCCTTCTGAAAGGGCTCACCCATGTCGGAATCCTTGCGGCTCTTGAGCGCGGCAACCACAAATACGTTGTTGTCCGTTTTGATCGGATCTTTGGTGATCTCGCCAACATTCAGCTTGTAGACGGGGGCGCGGTTCGCCTCAGTTACCAGCGGTCCAATCGAGTCGCTCCCGCTCAGACCGGCTCTCTCATCTACTTTTAACCCCAGCCCGTCACCCATCTTCTTCAGGTCGTCAGCGTTCTGAGCCTTCGTAATTTCTTTCGCGCGTTGCTCCGCAACTTCGGCGGCCTTGTTGCCGCGATAAGCCTTTTCAACCTTGTCCTTCACTTCTTCGAAAACTGCGTCGTGCGGATCGCGCTTCTCGATGTACTGAGGAATCGCGAACCCCTTATCAACGTTGATTCGATCCCCGACGTCGCTGGGATTCTGAAGCTCGAATATTGAAGATTCGAACTCGGAAGCACTGCCGAGCTCCGGCAGAGTGTCCCCCTCGGAAAAGAAAGGCAGTTCCTTTGCGGTGGCCATCTGCGCGCCGTATTTTTTGTTGATGTCGGCGGCAACTGCGTTGGCGTCCTTGCTCTGTTTGAGGTTCTCCTCGGCCTCTTTGGCAATCTCCACAGCCTTCGAGTAACCCGTGCGTGAGCGCGCAGCCTTGAGCAGTTCCTCGCGCGCGTCGGCAAGCGTCGGGACCTTGCGATCGGTGACCTTCAGCACATAATACTTATCGCCTTTATTGATAGGCTGACTCACTTCGTCCTTCTTCATATTGAACACGCGGTTGAGCGGATCATCGGTCTGGCGCTTGGCGTCTTTGTCGATCCAGCCAAGATCACCGCCTTTGGCTTTAGTCGCCTGATCCTCGCTGAACTCGCGGGCGAGTTTTGCGAAATCTTCGGCGGGCTTGCCCTCCGCGCCTTGCGCTCTCTGTGCAACGACCTGCATCTTCGGCCTAAGGAGTTCTTCAGCACTCGGCGATTTCTTATCGCCAGCGTTCTTATTCTTAGTATCGTCGGCTGGTTGTTTAGGCACGTTGAAGACGATCTCGCTTACGCGAACCTGTTTGACAAAACGTTCGGGGTTGAAGTCCCGTTGCAGTTCGTCATCCGAGATCTGTATCGCTTCGCCTGCCTTGTTCTGGTCGATGAAAACGTAACGCGCGCGGCGCTGTTCGGTGGTGACCTTAAAATCGTCCTTGTGACTGTCGAAGTAAGCGCGCAAGTCCGGCTCGTTTGCCTGAACTTTGTCGCGAAACTTCTCCGGGTCCACTTCAACCCATCTCACCGTGTAGTTCGTGTTGTTTTTCCGATACTCGTCCTCGGCTGCTTTCGGATCGACGTCAACGGCTGCGGTGATGTAGCTGCGCAAGTGCTCCTGGGCTATCGACGCGCGGAGATTCTCTTCGAAAACTTCCGGAGACATTCCACCCTGTTGCAATCGCATTCGATACTGCTCGGGGCCCGGCCACGGGTTGAAAATCTGCCTCAATCGTGACTGGACTTCGCTATCGCTCGCGCCAAGATTGAGCTGATCCGCTTCGTACAAAATCAGCTTTTGGCGTACGAGGCTATCGAGCACTTGCTGGCCGTACATTTCGTAAAGAGTCTTAAAATCGTCCTGGCGGTTTTGACCCTGCCCTTGAGCTACCTGCTGACCGAAACTCGTCAGAGCATTCTTCAGCTCTTTAGTGGTCACCTCAAAACTTCCGACCCTGGCGACGGCCGTATCGCTTCCGCCAGTGCCACGCAAAATCCCTGCGGCGCCACCCGACCAGGCCGAGAAAAACCCTACAAGGCTGAGTGCCATGATTCCGACGAAAATCAACAACACCGCATTGCGCGAGCGCTTGCGTCCTCCCAAAAACTTCAACATCGCTTTGATTGCCTCCAAAAAACTTAGGTCGATTATTCTACAAGGTGAAAACGGTGATTCCGAGGAAAGAGGAATTGTAGAGGACACGGTTGGCGTTGACAACTATTGAATCAAGTTAATTCCCTGGACTTGAAAGTATTGGGCGCTCGCGAGCATATGACGATCATTCGTGTAAACCTCACTGAAGCCGTTCTCTTTTGCGCAGGTCAGATGAATAGTGTCCGATGCGCGCAGGAACGCGGTAGCCGGCAATTGGCTGATATTCTCGCACGCCAGACGAACAAGAGAAGAAGTGACTGGGAACCACTCCCAGACACCATCGCTCTCGTCGTGTTCAAAGTCCTTCAAGACTTTCTGTGCTTCTTGTGAATTGATGTTGCCTTCCCGCAAGTGCCTGTGTACTACTGAATAGAATTCGACTCGTGCGATTTCGCAGGAGGCGAGACCGTCAGCTTCATAGGCGAATTGCCGGACTGTCTCGGCGTTCGGCTCGTTGAGGTAGCACTTCGCAATATATGCTGCGTCAAAGTAAACCAAGCTCAGTCTCTCATTTCAGACAAGTAGTCAGCGGAATCCACGGTGATTTGCGATCGTTTCCTGATCTCATCTTCCCGGTCAGGCAGGCGTCTTCGAGTGCGAGGCGGTGCCAAGCCATTAAGCGTCGCTACCGGTTTACCGTCGTCGGTAATAATGATAGGTTCCCGGCTCGCGGCCAGCTTCACCCACTGACCAGCGTTGCGTTTCAGTTCCTCAATGCTGATCTCTTTCATAGCGTCATCTTGTCATGCGTTGAATCGAACCGCAATCGAGAAGCCCGGCTATCGATGCGACCGCCGAGCCGACCATCGAGTTCAACTTAGGCCAGAGGAACTCCTGACTTTAAGATCAGCCCTTCAACCCGTTGGGCGCCATCGGAAGTGAACGCAGTCGAATCCCGGTCGCATCGAAGATCGCATTCCCTACAGC
>JADGNW010000485.1 GCA_017883315.1 Blastocatellia bacterium
CGCGATATTCCCGGCCGTTCGCCGCGAAACGTTTGATGGCCTGATGAACTTCGATGCCGTTGATCAGAAGCTTTTCCACGAGCGTCGCCGCGGTTGGAAGGTCGTGCTGTTCCTGCGAAATCACAAAAGCGAAAGGCGGCTCCTTCCGAAACCGCTCGATGTTGTCGCGAGCGGCTTGATATCGGTTGTACAACAGCGGTTCGCGATACTTTGCCGTTGTGTCCAACACCGCCATCGAAGCGCCGAGCATATAGCGCACTGCATCGCCGAGCCTCCACCAGCCGCCTTTCCACGGGCTGCTGTAGAAAACTTCCGACCTCAGCGCTTGGCGTTCTTTCGGAAATTCGTCAACCGTGTAGAAGTGTGGTGTGGCGTACCTATAGAGAGCCGTTTCGGTGAAGAAAGCGATGCTGTTTCGAAAGATGTGAGTGAAATCCAGGAAGCCCGGATACCAATTATCAAACCCCGTTCGATGGACGGCGCCCGGCATCCCGTGCTCATCGAGATACGCAGCCATGTTTATGCCGAACGCATTCAGCCATCGCGCCATCAGCGGGTGAATGTTTGAAGAGATCGGCTCGGTGAACGGCGGAATGAAGATGCGCGTCGGAAACGGCGCCGTTTGATGATGACAATAGAAGACGACCGGGTTCCACTCGAGCTCCGTGCGCGTCACTTCCTGCGACTCGAGCATGTTGTTCATGTAACCGTCGCGGTTGTTATCGTGACCGACGTACTCCTGATATAGATCGGGCAAGGGGCTGACCTCGTAAGGCGTCCCGAGATTCTTTCGATACCAAGCCACGACTTCGTTCTGACCATCGGGATTCAGCGTGGGCCAAAGCATCAGGATGACGTTGTCGAGAATCGCATCGATCTCGGGATCACCTTGCGTAGCGACGAGCTTGTAGGCGAGTTGAATCATCTGCTGCGCGCCTGCCACCTCGGTTGAATGAAGTCCGCCGTCGAGATGAACGATAGCGTTGCCCTCACGAGCGAGCGCTCTCGCGTCGTCGTCCGTGAGGCCTCGGCCGATAGCCAATCGTCGAGAGATGTCTTTGTATTTGTCGAGCCGCGCGAGATTCGCCGGCGAAGAGATCAGGGCGATTTCCCAATCAAGACCTCGTGTGGTTTTGCCCACCGAGATCAGCTTGATGCGATTCGAGTTGGCGGCCAGCTTGCGAAAGTACTCGCGAGACTCGTCATAGTTCGCGAGGTAAAAGTCGTCGCCCGGCTTGTGACCGAGAACCGACTCCGGGGTAGGAACCGATTGACCACAGACTGGGCTCGCAAGCAGGAGGAGAAAGACGCCGGCGATCACAGGGGCAGCAACCATCATCTTTGTGCGCATGGCGCGAATGGTAATGTGGAGACCGATGAATGTAAAGTTTGACGGAGGTCAGCATCGCTAGCTTCTAGGAAAGAGTTAGGAGAGAGAAATGAAAGAGCGGAGAAGGAGGGATTCGAACCCTCGATAGGGGTTTACGCCCCTATAGCGGTTTAGCAAACCGCCGCCCTCAGCCACTAGGCGACTTCTCCGCAAGGCCGGACAGAGTATAGCCGAACGTTTTGGAGGCTATCAAGCTGACGCATGTGCAGAGATCAACGATGACTGTTGCGAGAGATGAACGGCATCGCTACGGGCAGCACTACACGCCCCAAAGCGTCGCAAGCTTATTGGCGGCCTTTGCCGTTCGCTCAGAAAACGATCTCGTCTTCGATCCGAGCTGTGGCGATGGAAGGCTATTGCTCGAAGCGCTGCGGCTCAAGCGCGAACTCGCGCCGAGACGCAGGAGTTCGCGCAATGCCGCTGAGGTCTATGGCGTAGACCGCTCCGGGCGTGCGATAGAGCTTGCCGCTCAGACCGGCGCACAGGTTGCGGTCGCTGACTTCTTTGATATCGCGCCCGGCGCGCTCACCGAATCAATCATCCTGCCGGCCGCGTTCGACGCCATCATCGGTAATCCGCCGTACATTAGACAGGAGCTGATGGGCACGCGCGACAAGCAACGCATTGCGCGGCGGCTCAAACTTGATCGCGTTGCGTCAGACGGTATTCACTGGCCGCGGTGGTCCGGAAGGTCGGACATTTACGTTTATTTCTTCGCTCACGCGATTCGCTTTCTCAAGTCCAACGGGCGATTGGTTTTTCTGACCGCCAGCAGTTGGCTCGATGTCGGATACGGCGCCGCCTTGCGCGAATTCCTGCTCGCGAACTTTCGTGTGATTGTCGTTATCGAATCGAGCTGCGAGAGCTTCTTTGAAGACGCGTCAATCAACACCGCAATCACGGTGCTGGAACGCGAACCCAACGCCAAACACCGTGAAGCGAATCCGATTCGGTTTGTTCAACTGACCCGGCCGCTTGCCGAGATTGTCGAGTCGGCTTACTCGGGTTCGAGAACAGAGCAGGTGAGCGCGGCTCGCCTGGTCGCGAAAGAGATCGAGCGCGAAACGGGTTCGGTAACGACCGATGCTTACCGAATCCGACTGGTTGAACAAGCTCGCTTGATTGCAGCGACCTGGAACGCATCTTCGACCTCGGACGCACCTTCGACCTCGGCATCATGTAGGGGCGGCCCTCCGTGGCCGCCCCTCCTTACAAGCGCGTCTTCCTTGGCGGCGAGGGGCGGCCACGCAGGGCCGCCCGTACAGAGCTGGGGCAAGTTTCTTCGCGCCGATGAAGTTTTCTTTCGAGTGCTCGAACGCGGCGGCGCCAGGTTGCAACCGCTATCCGGTTTTGCTCGAGTTCGTTTCGGCGTGAAGACCGGCGCGAATGAATTCTTCTACGTGAAGGAAGAAGAGCAAGGGACAAAGGGCAAAGGCGGGCTCCGCGCCCTGTCCGACGTAGCGTCGGTGAGGCGCGGGCTTACCACCGGCGCAAACGAGTTCTTCTATCTAACGCGGAACGGAAGCGGCAACTCATCTTCTCCAACCCCCAACCCCCAACTCCCATCCTCCATCATCGAGCCACAGTACCTTTCGTCAATTGTCTTTTCGCTGAAAGAGATTCCCGGAATCCTATTGGATCGCTCGCAAGCGAAGAGGCTCTTCTTCAACTGCCACGCCTCACGCGCTGAACTTGCAGGCACCGGTGCGCTCGATTACATAAAGCAGGGTGAGCGGTCGGGCTTCCACCGACGGCCAACGTGCGCGTCACGCGATCCCTGGTACGCCATTGCTCGCGAGATGAAGCCTGCACCGTTGATCTTCCCCTCAAAGGTCGGCGAGCGTTGGGTAGTCGCGTTGAATCGAGCGAACGTGTTTGAAGACAAGAAACTCTACGGCATCTTCCCGGCCACCGGTGTATCGAAGCTCGTGCTTGCAGCGTTGCTGAACTCGACCTGGGCGCGCTACTACGCAGAGATAACCTGCCGGCAGATGACTGGCGCTCAAGCTATCGCAGACATCGACGTCGCAGTCGCCGAGCAGATAATGATCCCGGACCCGCGCCAGTTGTCGGCGGCAATGAAGGTGAAGCTCGAAGCTGCACTCAAAGCGCTGTCCCGCCGTCCTGTGTATTCCGTCTTTGAAGAGATCAAGCGCACCGACCGCCGAAGACTCGACGCATTGACACTTGAAGCAATCGGCTTCAGCCAGAGATCAGAGCGCGACGCGGCGTTGGATGAGTTGTACGGAGCAGTGACGGACCTAGTGCGAGCGCGGCTGTCGAAGTCGCGCATTTGATGGTTCGCAGAGTAGCTCTTCTCGCGCCAAGCGCGACTAGGAGTATCTCGCGACTAGGAATTGATACGTTCTTTCTAGCTCTGGAAAGTTCTTCGTTATGTCGTCGTAAGCATCTCCGACCAGATCCTCGTGAAGGTACAAGTGGGAGGTTGTGTTACGAGTCTCCAGCATATCCAGCCACGCGGTTTCATCGTGTAGCCATCCGGCTGCGAATGCTTGTTTAAGGCTCTCTCTGGGAGTCTTGACGACTATGCCTTCATATTCTAAAGCTCGCTTGAGCGCCTTCCAGAATATCTCTATTACGAATTCGAAACGTTGTATTGTGCCTTCAACTGCGAGAGGGTTTGTCCTGGGCACTTCGAAAGCCTCTCTCAGTCGGCCTATAGCCTTTCCGAGATTGGCTAAGCTATCCTCTACCTTTCTTCTGCTCATAAAGAACGACCCCCTCCCTCAAAACTCGCTCTCGCAATTCTGAAGGACTGTCCTCTAGCCTTACCAATGTTATAGACAACAAAGTCGGAGCCTCTTCTGCAAGCAGTTTCAGATTCAGCCAGCGTCGAAGATTCATCCGCGGCGCACTTATGGCCAGATCTACGTCCGAGCGTGGATCGGCATCTCCATATGCCCGTGAACCAAAAAGAATCACAGACTTCACTTCGTCGAAAGCGGAAAGAGAATTGATCAAACCCTCCAGCACGTGCGGAATCGTATCTTGCGTTGCGCTCATATGTCCTCTACACAATCAATTCATCTTCTACTATAACCGTCACTGTTCTGCAATCTGTGTTCGACTCGTTCGACTCGCGCGCGTTGATTATTCATTCTCTCCGACTTAGAATCGCACCGGTGATTGCTGATGATTGCTAACGGTCCTTTCAATCGAATCGTGTTGATCGTGCTCGATAGCGTAGGCATTGGAGAAATGCCCGATGCCGCCGATTACGGCGACAGCGGTGCCGACACGCTAGGCCATACGCTCGGTTCGAGAGAGGTGCGCATTCCGAATTTGCAGAAGTTGGGACTCGCAAACATCACGCGCTTGCCGGTTGATTCGGTTGAGAAGCCCGGCGGCGCTTTTGGAAAAGCGGCGACCGCTTCGCGCGGTAAGGACACCACAACCGGTCATTGGGAAATGGGCGGTATCATCACAGCCAATCCGTTTCCCACTTATCCGAATGGGTTTCCCCCGAGGATCATAGAACCTTTCGAGCGCGCGATCGGCCGCAAGGTGCTTGGCAATAAGCCTGCTTCGGGCACCGAGATCATCAAGGAGCTTGGCGAAGAGCACGTAAGGACTGGCCGTCCGATCGTCTACACATCGGCCGACAGCGTCTTTCAGATCGCGGCTCACGAAGAGGTCGTGCCGCTCGAAGAGCTTTATCGCTGGAGCCAGATCGCGCGTGAGTTGCTGACCGGCGAAGACGAGGTCGGAAGAGTCATTGCCCGGCCATTCATCGGCGAACCGGGGAACTTCCGCAGAACAGAAGCCCGGCAGGACTTTGCGATTGATCCGCCGGAAGACACTTTGCTCGATCGAGTGAAGTCGGCGGGTCTGGCAGTCGCCGCGGTCGGCAAGATCGGTTCGATCTTTTGTCATCGAGGCACGACTGAAGAGTTGAAAGCCGGCAACAACAATGCGAGCGTCGATCAAACGCTGCGCGCGCTTCGTGAGACCGGCCGAGGTTTGATCTTCACCAACCTCGTCGACTTTGACATGCTCTACGGTCA
>JADGNW010000486.1 GCA_017883315.1 Blastocatellia bacterium
GGACATGCGGCACCCCTTACTGCGCAAGGCATGAACAAGAACGAAGCAGAGAAACTGTGCGCGAAACTGGACACTTCGACCGAAGAAACCATAAGCCGTTTGGCGGACGGGTATCTCGTAAGACTCGGAGACAACGTCAATGCTCCAATCGTTATCTACATTCGCGCGAATGGCTCGCTGGACCTCGGCCGACTTCAGCCGCTCTTGAGGCAGGCCGAACTTGGCCTTGAGACGTGTTCGCTTCGCGTAGTCGCCCGAGGGGCCACAACTAGAGGCCTCGAACACCGCATACAAACCATAATGCCGGGCTTTATTGTTGCCAGCCCGTCAATGTTCGACGTCATTGACAAGATCTACAAGATCAGAACAAGCGATGTTACGGTCCTGATAACCGGCGAGTCTGGGACCGGCAAGGAGCTTGTCGCGAGACACATACACAATCAATCTGCGAGACCGCGTGCAATCTTTCTCCCTTTCAACTGCACGGCAGCGCCCAAGGAGATTATTGACAGTCAGCTCTTCGGACACAGGCGTGGCGCGTTTACGGGTGCGACAACGAATTATCCTGGAATCATCAAAGCGGCCGACGGCGGTACTTTGTTCCTGGATGAAATTGGCGACCTCTCATTGGAGGTTCAGCCGAAGCTGATGCGATTCCTCCAGGAGGGTGAGATCCAGCCGCTCGGTGAAACCAAGCCACTTCGGGTCGATGTTCGAATACTGGCAGCTACGAATACGGATCTGGAACGGGCAGTTGAAGATGGCCGCTTCAGGGAGGACCTGTTCCACCGACTCAACATAATCCGCATCCATGTGCCGCCGCTTCGTGACCGCCGAGAGGAGATTCCAGTCCTGGCAGCTCACTTCCTGGAACACTTCTCATCTCGAGCAGGGAAGCAGCCGCTGACCATGACGCAGGAAGCAATCGATGCGCTTACGGAGCACGACTGGCCCGGAAATGTTCGGCAACTTCGAAATGAGATAGAAAGAGTTGTGGCGTACGCGGTGGATGGAGCGCGCATATCCACTGAAGACCTTTCGCCCGAAGTCATCCACCCGCGCCGTCAGTATGGTTCAGACCGATCGAATCGAGGTGGCGAACAGATGCAGGCGGGTCTCCGGGGCAACAGATACGTCTCGGGTACGAATGGCTACCGGGTCAATGATCAGAATGACGGAGTTTCGCGACTAAAGCTGAAGCAAGCTACTGCGGTGCTTGAGCGCCAATTGATCGGAGAGGCGCTGGTGCGAAACAGGAACAATCTTTCGCGCACGGCAATTGATCTCGGCCTCTCGCGCAGGGGCCTCAGACTGAAGCTTGCGCAGCTTGGGATTCAAAGGGAAGCCAGGACATAGGCCGGCCGCTGACTAGGCGGATAGCCGCCAAATTCTTGAAAATGCTCAAAAAAAGCTTGACATGATGATGGGTTTGAAAATATGATCGCAGTCTGACCGACAAGTTCGGGTGTCGAGAAGGCAGGCCCATACAAGATTCCTCGGATCGAGGTGGAAGATGAACAAACGTGGACTGTTTAATAGAATGCGAAAAATGCGCATATTTGTCGTTCTGCTGGCGCTGCTCCTTACCTACGGAACGGTAACCTATTCACTTCGGGCCGCGAATCCGATACAAGTCTACGCGATCAACCTGGGTGGTGTAACCGGTGCGACTAATAACACAGTCCTGGCATATGGCAGATATATTCTGATAGCTCCGTTTTGGCCTTCAAGCGGAGTGGCCGCTAACGGCGACCTCGATCTTACGCAACTCGACAACCGATTTTTATATGTGATCGATACCAAGAAGCCAAATAGCGATCCGTTAAAAGAAGACCTTACGTCAGCGGTTTCGCAGAAGGGCACAGCGAAGACGATCTACTTTCCAACCAAAGTACTGTTCGATGCTGCCAGCAGTACAGTCTACGTAAGAGGTACTCGTTTCGATGAGACCGACGAGGGGGTTACAGCGATCGATGTGATCGCGTACGTTCACATGAACCTCGACGATAAAGGCAAGCCCGTATTCGATACCAATGTTGTGCCGATCGATATCAAGGGTGTGTCGGGCGGCTATGCCAGTGACGCTCCACAGTATTTTGCATTGGGAGCGAACGGGAATCTGATGGTGTTCACGAATGGCGCTTCGATATTCTCATACGATCTGAATCAGGGATATTTGAACGAGAAGCCGATAGTTCCGTCTAAAGAGTACAGCGCCGATGACACTATCTCGTTTCTTGATGTCGACCCGGTCGCCAATGTTGTAAGCGTTTGCTGGAATAAGAAAGTCGCGAACGCGGATGGGGATAGTAGCGTTTCATCAGACCTCTCGTTCTACCAACTGGAAAAGGGTGGCACGTTCTCATTGATGAAGCACGTGTCTTCCGACGAATTTCCGAACGGAACTGCGTTGTCCGGCGGCAGCAATATCGCCATCGTCTCCGACAACGATTCAGAGTTCGCTGTCTTTACGAGAAGCGACGGCTCTTTGTGCAGCGTCGATCTTCAGAGCGACGGCGTGGACGCCAGCGCGAAGCAACTTTATGCGTTTTCCGACCTGGCTCAACCCAACGCGGTTGATGCAGGCCGCCTTCTGGTCCAGTACGATTCATCGACGCGGGCGATTGGGATCGTGAGGCCCGGTTTCGCAATTCAAATCTCTCGACCTATCAATGGAAGGAAGGGTCGGATCTCTCGGCCAATAAACATAGCCTCGGCAACTCCCGTACTCGCGATCGGGAAACTAAGCAAGAAGAACAAGGTGGCATCGGTCAATGTGTTCACTCAAGACTTCAACGGCGAGGGGGGGCTTTCAAACTTCGTGAGCTGGCAAGGTTCGCAGTGGCTGATATCTACCTACTCAGGAAAGCTCTTCTCGGCGGGGATCCCGAGCGACCTGACGAATTCGAAGCTTCAGTACGTGGGCCCGATCGGTTCGAGAGTCGAAAGAATCGACTACTACGGCGATCGCGACAGTATCGTGGCAATAGAGTCATGCACGCTGGACGATGATGGTCTAGGGTTAGCTTCTCCGGGTTCGGTAGTTGTTGGCAAGGTCTTCGATCTCCAGAGCCAGCCGAATGGAACGGTGGTCCAAGCTCTCTTGCCGACCGCGTCAATGCTTGGGAAACGTGTTCCCGCGATTCGTAGGCCGTGCAACATTAAGCGCTAATCGGGATTTCGGGACTGCTATCCGATAACGCGGCTTAGAGACCAAGGAGGGCCAACATTGGCCCTCCTTTTTAGTTTAAGAGGACATCATCCAGTACGTCGTCGAGCGGCATCAGTGAGCCAAAGGGCGTGATCGGGGCTCGCAGGGACATACAACAACAACCCTGACTTGGTCTCAGAAGTAGTGCTATAGTTTCCCATCTCAAAGAGTCTCGCATGATTTCTATTGTGAAACGGTGCGCCCGTGTTATTTCGTCAGATCCGGCAAGAGCCTGGTTACTCGCCTGCAAGAATGCCAAGCTAAGAGGTTTTTCCCCAGGAACGGGCGGATCTAGATAGGAACTGTCTCACGATGCCATCCAAAAGAAACAATCTGAAGACCAGTCACACTTCGACCTTACGGAAGAGCGCGCTCGGGTCGAAGCAGTGGGCTTCGGTTCTGGATGCAGTTTCGGATCCCATCAGCGTACACTCCGGCACTGGCCAGATATTGTGGGCAAACAAAATGTTCTGTGAGCTATGCGCCATACCGCTTTCTAAGCTGAGGGGGTTGAGTTGCGAGCAGGCTTTTCACGCAGAGAGCGCGGCCAGCGCGCATGAGATCTCTTGGGAGGCTGCGCAACCGGATTGTGAAGTCACTCTATGCGAAAAGCTGTGGTCGGTAACGATCAAGCCCTTGTCAACGAATGAAAAGAACTCTGGCTTCATAAGGGTGATGCGCGACGTTACCGAACAGCGTCGCATCCGGCGACACTTGCTTGATGCGGAAAGGTTCGCGTCGTTAGGGCAGATGTTGTTCGGTATTGCACACAATGTTGGAACACCGCTCAATATCATATCGGGCTACTCCGAGTTCTTGCTGATGCGAAGGAAGCCCGATGAGGGGGGCCACAAAGAGCTCTCGGCGATACTCGATCAAACAAAGCGCATCGCAGTTCTTCTTAACGAAGCACTCGACGTGGCTCGACCTGGCCACAGGCAAGTCTCCGCTATTGACATTAGGGCCCTCCTGGCGGACGCACTCAACCTGTCCGCTCACTACTTTCGCAAAACAGGCGTGCTGACTGCGCTCACTTGCGGAATGAGCTCACCGCTGATATATGGGGAAGCACCGCAATTGCGTCAAGCGTTTTTTTGTTTGTTGCTGAATGCGAGTCAAAACGTAGGCACTGGCGGAAGGCTCGAAATAGCTATTGCCGAGTCGCGAGATATGCCCGGCTTCCTGTCGGTGTCACTATTGGGAACCGAAGCCACCGGACGAGGGCATGATTTCTCTCGATCGTTTGAGACGTTTGAGAGGTTGCCTGGCGACCGCTGCGAGGTTATAAAATCAGGCGTCGGGTTATCACTCGCCAGGCACGTACTCGATGAGGCTGGCGCAATAATGACTTTCGCCGAGTCTGAAGAGCGAGGCGTACCGATCATAGTTCATTTACCGATGAGGTCGGGTGGATAGCCGTAGGTATTATAGAGAGCAAATCATGAGAAATATGAATCAGCAGATTCTGATCGTCGAAGACGAACCGGCGATGTGTGATCTCCTTACGTCATTTTTTTCGGAGAAGGCACACAAGGTGGACACGGTGCAGGATGGTGAGCATGCGATAGCCCGCCTTGAGGAACACGACTACGCGCTCGTCATAACGGATATCAAACTGCCCGGTATGAGCGGTCTTGAGTTACTGGCAAGAATTCGCGTCGATTGGCCGGAGGTCGCGGTTATCATAATGACCGCATTCAGCTCTATCTCCTCGGCCGTTGAAGCTATGAAGCTCGGGGCCGAAGACTATATTGGTAAGCCATTCCAGCTTGACGAATTGGGTATCACCGTCGAGAAGGCTCTCGAGCGACGTAGCCTGCGCCGCGAAGTCAAGGAACTTCGCGCCGAGGTGAGAGGACGTTACAATTTCTCGAACATAATAGGCCGAAGCAAACCGATGCAGCAGTTGTTTGAGGTGATAAAGCGAATTGCGGCGCGCAGGGATGCCTCGGCGTTGATCATTGGCTCCACCGGAACCGGAAAAGAACTGGTAGCTCGTGCAATCCATTACAACTCGGATCGTAGAGACGCTCCGTTCGTGCCGATAAACTGCTCGGCGATTCCCGACACTTTGCTCGAATCTGAATTGTTCGGACACCAGAAGGGCGCCTTC
Organism: Blastocatellia bacterium; assembly: GCA_017883315.1. Lineage (GTDB taxonomy): Bacteria > Acidobacteriota > Blastocatellia > UBA7656 > UBA7656 > Onstottus_A. Next base: position 5,325 of record JADGNW010000486.1, read on the forward strand.
ACGGGCGCTCATGAAAACAGACGCGGGCTGATGGAAGAGGCACAAGGGGGCACGGTGTTCCTCGATGAAATCAACACCCTTTCGCCAAGTCTTCAAGTGAAGCTTTTACGCGTCCTTCAGGAGCGCGTTGTGAGAAGAGTGGGTGGCCGTGAGAACATCCCAATCGACATAAGGCTGGTTTCGGCGAGTAACCAGGATCTCGAGGAAGCCGTCAAGGGCGGCGAGTTCAGGCAAGATTTGTTCTACCGGCTCAACGTTGTCCCGGTGCTTCTGCCGGACTTGAAGGACAGGCGCGAGGATATTCCGCTTCTTGTTCACCACTTCTTGCAGAAGTTCGCTCAACATCATGGCGAGCCTCCGCGCAGATTCGCAAGCGATGCGATGCGAGTGTTGATGACACACGCCTGGCCCGGTAACGTAAGAGAGCTCGAAAACGCGGTCGAGCACGCGCTCACGATGGGCAGCGGCGAGATTCTGCTGCCTGAGGATCTGCCCGCAAGCGTTACCGCTCCTGAGCGCGACATAGTTCAAGAGGCCAGTCTTGACGACGTTGCGCTGGCCGAGGTTGAACGCCGTTACATCCTTCGCATTCTTGAAAAGATGGGCGGACACCAAATCAAAACGGCCAGCATCCTTGGAATCGACCGCCGCACTCTGTATCGCCGGCTTCGTCAGTACAGATACGCAGGCCGTATGCGAGCTGAAGACGAAGAAGAAACCGACGAATCCATAGGCAAGGGCACAGCGCAGGCTACAGCGTCGCTGTGAGACTCCCTTAGCGATTGAACCTATCGAGAACCATGACAGACGAAGGGCAAACGGAAGAGCTTCTGAAGAAAAAAGTTGACCGGGACAACCCGCATCCGTCTCGGAGCCTGGAGCCGCGCGCCCGTGGCTATGGAATAGGCGGCGGATACGAGAGAGCCTATCGAAAGCGGCCCGCGACAGCGGACGAACACGCCGAAGCATACGGGCCACTTCCTCATTCGGGATATTACGGGTCGGGCATCGGGTCGGAAAGATTCCGGCGCGGTCAAGCAGGTTACAACCAGGAACTCTCCTGGTACGGCCCGCAGTACGGCGAGAAAACGAGCGAGTGAAGCGAAAGAGGGTAACGATGCGCTGAACAGCTCAGGCGTGGTAGTCACCAATCACTTGCCGCCGGCAAGATAAATCGCGGCCTTTTGGGGTTCCGTTGTATAAGACACATTCCGTTCTACTTTCCATCCAGTGCCTTCTCGCGTCAGGACATACCCCAAGAACTCGCGTTTCTGCTTGCCATCACTTCCGGCAAAGTTATGAGTTGCAGTTGCACCGGCGTATGCTTTGTCAGGCAAGTTTGGATCTGTATAGAAAAAATCAACGGTAAGTTCTATGATTCCCTGATTCTTTAAATACTCCTGGATTGCCTTCTTCGCTTTCGCCTCGTTGCCCGAACAGGAGACTGTCGAAAGAAGCATCCCGAGGCAGGCCATTAACAGAATGAGAGTTAGTGCACGATTCCGATTAATCATAAGCAAGCTTTTTACCCTACGCAGCGCTCTTTTTTCAAGGAGCTTTCGAGTAGCGGCCGGAGGAAAACTATGAGTCTGTATATCAAACAACTGTTAGCAGGTCGCGACTTTGCAAAGGCCGACTCCTTTGCGAGGCAGATGGCTAACTTCGTCTACTTGATTGGAGACACCGAACAGAGGGTGTGCATGGTTGTGGATCCCGCCTGGGATATACCCGGCATTATCGAGTTCGCCGAAAAAGAAGATATGCGGCTGATTGGCGCGCTGGTCACGCACTATCATCCGGATCATATCGGCGGCGACATATTCGGGCACAGCATAACCGGCCTTGCGGAATTAATCTCGATTCGCCCAGTCAAAGTTCATGTTAACGAAGTCGAGAGCGCAGGCGTCAAACAAGTCAGCGGTCTTTCCGAAAGCGACATCGCTAAGCACAAAGGTGGTGATGACATTTCCATTGGGAACGTCAGAGTAAGACTGTTGCACACGCCCGGACATACGCCGGGCAGTCAGTGCTTTCTTGCAGATTCAGCGTTAATCTCGGGCGACACACTCTTCATCGGAGGATGCGGACGGGTGGACCTGCCGGGCGGAAACCCGGAGCAGATGTATCATTCGCTCACGCAAGTGCTGGCCAGGCTCCCCGAGGATACGCTGCTGTTTCCCGGCCACAACTATGCCGCAAAGGAAGTGAGCACAATAGGCGACGAAAAGAAAGACAACTACTATTTGAGAATCGGAAGCTTAGAGGACTGGAAGAGCTTGATGGGTTCTTCTGAATAGCGCGATTGGTTGAACCGGAACCCATCTAGCATGTGAAGGTATTAAACCGGCCAGAATTGTATTGACTGCCTTCCCACAATAGACATAATAGGACCATCTGACGCTGGCTGCCGCCACTTGCCCCTTATTCGGAAGTTGACCAACGTAAAGATCGTAGGGTTTGCCCCGCCACTCATGCCCTTTGTTGCTTTCAGTTCAAACGCCGGTCACCGCTGTGCGTGGCTGCGCCGACGCTCGGTCGAAATCGAATTTGTCCGACTCAGTTTACGTTCGAGGAAAGACTTCAATGGAAACAAGTAAAGAACACCGCGAACTTCCGCTTGCGGGGCCCGAAGCGCTCTCGATTATGAACAGGCGCGCCTTCAAAACTCTCGGTGTGCGAATAGGATTACTAGCGTTGACCCTCGCGTGCTTGTTTGGCGCGGCGGGGTTTCTGTCGACCTATCTTGCCTTCGATCATTCGTCTCCTGAATCGAGCGTTCTTCTATCGCGAACAGCAGCGATCAATAGCGCGGCTGCGGCACTACTTGCAGTCTTTTGCGTGTACGTGGCCGGTGTCGTATTCACCAGAAGCATCTCGAGAAGCTTAGAGAAGTTCAATACCGCAACGCGAGAAGCATCGGCCGGCAATCTCGATGTTCGAGTCGATGCATCCAGCGGATCAACCTTCGAGGGCCTCGCTCGCGGCTTCAACGCAATGATGGATCGATTGAGCGAGACAACGCGCTCCGAGGCAACTCAAAAGCAATCACTCCTCGCAATTATTAAGGCAGTCGAAAGCTCGGGCGACGCAATCGCTGTCGTCGACGCTGGCAAAGATAACACATATTACAACAGACGCTTTAGTGAACTGTTCGGCTACAACTACGAAGAACTGAACAGCTCCACTAATAAGCCGCTCCTCTACGCAGATCCCCGAGTGGCCGCGGAGGTTTCGCGAGCGGTCGGCAGCGGCAATTCGTGGACCGGCGAGATCGAGATGCGCACCCGCGACGGTAATAACATCCCTGTGGTCCTCCGAGCCGACGCGGTCAAAGATGAGAACGGAACAGTAACAGGCCGGATCGAGATTCATACCGACATCACGCAGCGCAAACGGGCAGAGCTGCTGCAATCCGCGCTCTACCGCGTGGCTGAGATGACCAGTTCATCTGACGACATGCAAACTTTTTTCAGCACCGTACACCGGATCATCGGCGAGTTGATGTATGCCGGAAACTTCTTTATCGCGCTGTACGACCCATCGACTCAGATGGTGAGCTTTCCCTATTTCGTCGACGACGTCGATGCGACTCCTCCGCCCAGAAGACTCAAGAACGGAGTGACCGAATACGTCCTCCGTACGGGCAAACCACTGCTGGCCTCGCGTCAGACCATGGAAGAGATGACGCGCCTTGGTCAGATCGAAGTGATCGGTACTCTGCCCGTTGATTGGCTCGGCATACCACTGAAGACTGGCGAGCAGACTTTAGGGGTGCTGGCAGTCCAGAGCTACACAGAGAGCGTGAGGTTTGGCGAGGCGGAGAAAGATGTTCTGACCTTCGTTTCACAACACATCGCAAGCGCACTTAATCGAAAGCGGGCAGAAGAAGCGTTGAGGCAGAGCGAAGAAAAGTACCGAACGATATTGGAGAGCATCGAAGACGGCTACTTCGAAGTCGATCTTGCAGGCACCTTTACTTTCTTCAACGAACCGGTATGCAAGACCCTGGGATATCCGGCCGAAGAGCTGATGGGTATGAACAACCGGCAGTTCATGGATCCCGGCGCCGCGCAGCAAGTCTACGAGGAATTCAAGAAGGTAGCACGAACCGGCGAAGCCAGCCGCGACTTCGCTTATCAGGTCACTGCAAAAGACGGAACGAAGAGGTTCGTCGAATCCTCCGTTTCTTTTAGGAAAGATGCCTCTGGAAGACCTCATGGCTTTCGAGGTGTTGTCCGCGATGTGACTCCAAGAAAACTTGCCGAAGAAAGCCTTCAGCAAAATCTCAAAGAGTTTCTCATGATGGTCTCATCGGTGTCCGAAGGCGATCTGACCAAACGAGGAAGTGAAGCCGAGGACACGCTTGGAAGAGTCATCGTGTCAGTTAACAAGATGCTGGACCATTTCAGCACGATGCTCACAGAGGTGAAGCAAATCGGTCTCTCAGTCTCGTCCAGCGCCACAGAGATACTTGCGGCTGCGGAACAGATTGCCGTCGGCTCTCAACGCCAAGCGGATGAGATAACTAATACCTCGAGCGCGGTGGAGGAGATGGCTGCGTCGATGAATCAAGTTTCCAGAAACGCCGAGGCTTCGGCCGATGCTGCGCGGCGCGCGCTTGAGATGGCGGGGCACGGAGACAAGTCAGTACGCGACACGTCGGAAGCCATGTCCCGAATCGATTCCGCGGTCCAACAAACCGCCGAGAAGATGCGATTGCTCGGCATTCGCAGTTCAGAGATATCGGAAATCATGGACCTGATTGACGAGATTGCCGCTCAGACAAACCTGCTGGCGTTGAACGCGGCCATCGAGGCGGCGCACGCCGGTGAAGCCGGTCTCGGCTTCAGCGTAGTGGCCGACGAAATCAGAAAGCTCGCGGAAAGATCGGCGCGGGCGACTAAAGACGTTGGACATCTAATAAAATCGATCCAGGGCGAGACTTCAGAGGCGCTGACTGCTATGGAGATCGGAATGAAAGAAGTTCGAGGCGGGAGTCAGCTTGCCAGCCAGGCAAGTCGCGCGCTTCAAGACATCTCGGATGCTGTGCGTCAATCATCCGAGCTGATTGAGGAAATATCCGCGGCGTCCGAGGAACAGGCAAGAGTGACGAGCAACGTAGCGGAAGCGATGCAGACTATTTCAAGCATAACCCTCGAGACGTCCGCCGGCGCTCATGAAACCGCTCAGACGATCGAGGGAATGGTGGGGCTTGCCGACCGGCTCAACAAGGCGATTTCTCAGTTCAAGGTGAAGGACGACTACATTCACCCGTTCTCGTACGATGTGCCAGTGTCCTCCGGACAGCACCGCAATGGATCCACTGTAACGCGCTATACGCACGGCGACTGAGCAAACCTGAAGAGTAGGGCAGGGAGGCCGAGTTGGGAAGACGACAGCTTGTAGTTTTCAAGGTCGGGACCGAAGAGTTCGCCGCCGACATCATGCTGACCAAAGAGGTTGTGCTGATGCGCGAGATAACTCCGGTGCCTGGGACAGAGACTTATGTCGAAGGCGTCATGAATCTACGTGGAAGTCTCGTGCCGGTGCTCGATTTTAGAAAGCGTCTTCGAGCTCGCCGGACGACGGCGCCCGCAGAGCGTCGGATAATCATCGTCCAACTCGACGGGAGATCGGCCGGCCTGATAGTAGATGGCGCGTCAGAAGTCATTAGAGTGAGCGACGATTCAATCGAGCCTGTTCCCGATCTCATTTCAGAGACGGGCGCCGGTTACGTCGAAGGCGTGATCAGCCTGAAAGGTAGATTTATTACATTGATTA
>JADGNW010000487.1 GCA_017883315.1 Blastocatellia bacterium
CTTTGGATTATTCTTTGCCAGCACCTTTGTGATCGCCGCCGTCAATGTAGTCTTCCCGTGGTCGATGTGTCCGATCGTTCCCACATTTACGTGCGGCTTTGATCGGTCGAATTTTTCCTTTGCCATAACTCTCCTTCAGATAATAGGACCTATAGGGCATATAAGTCCTATAGTCCTCCTAATGGAGCCGGCGATGGGGATTGAACCCATGACCTCATCCTTACCAAGGATGCGCTCTACCACTGAGCTACGCCGGCGTCTCAGTTGCGCAGCGCGAAAATCTGGAGCGGGCGACGGGATTCGAACCCGCAACATCTAGCTTGGAAGGCTAGTGCGCTACCATTGCGCTACGCCCGCCCAAGTCAAGGCAAAAGGCAAGAACAGAACTCTTCTTTCTTTTTCCTTTTGCCTTTCTACTTTTGCGTTCAAATCCTGGTGCTGGGGGAAGGATTCGAACCTTCGTAGAGCCTAAGCCCGCCGGGTTTACAGCCCGGTGCCATTAACCACTCGACCACCCCAGCACTCCACCAGGCCCGGCTCAGGTCCGCGCCACTGAGCCGCGGCTGCTTTCAAATACCGAGTAAGTCCGTCTGGAGATACTCTTGTCGCGCTTTAAGCACAAATCGAAAACGGTCATTGTAACTGAGTCACGCTGAGCGTGCAAGCGGCGGCGCGCGGCAGCCCAGCTCAACCAACCTCACTCTGGCCTCAATCTGAACCCTGATTTCAGTGTGCTTGTGAAAAGTATAGATCGACCCGGGACCGACAACAAACCGCGCGCGTGTGATCAACGAGAGCTGCCGTTGCTTGCCAGCATCGCGGCGCAGCTATCGCAGAACACGCTTTTCTTGAGATCAACCTGTTCTATCGAGTTAGAAGAGTGCATGACGCATTCCCATTCGCGGCAATGCAACAAGCCGAATGCGTGCCCCAACTCGTGAAGCGACTCTTTCTCACAGCGCTCGAAAAAGAGCCGTTCGTCTTCTGGCAACCCGTAGAACCGCTGCCGCAGCCGATGGACTGAAGTCAACGCCGCCTGGTTGTCGAGTTGCGCTTCTCCAAATACGAATGTGAGGACCGGGATGAACAAGTCAACATCAGCAACCCCCAGCAGTTTTCCGCCGTTTCGCCTGCCGGCCTCTAACAGCTTTGAAAGAATCTGCGTCGAATTGTATTGATGACGCGTCGCGTTGAACGCATCGCTCGGATCAACCGTGATGCTACTAACAACGCAGCGCGCACCTATTGTTTCGCTCAGGGCGGCCGAGAGGTATTCCAGAATATTCCGATCAACGCTGCCAACTGGCACTATATTAATCTCGGTCATCGGAATTACAGCCGTGAAGCGTAATGCGTGAAACGTGACGCACAATCACGCCTAACGTTTTTCACTTATCAATTCTCTTGAAGCCGTACTTCTTGATCTTGTTGTAGAGCGTTACCCGGTCGATCTCCAGCAGCCGCGCGGCTTGATAAACGTTCCAACCGGTCTCCTCGAGCACTTTCTTCACGTGCTGCCGCTCGACATCCGAAAGCGACTTGCCGTTGGTTGCTTTACCTCTCGAGTCGCTCACCTGAAGCGGAAGATCATCGGGCTGGATCTCTTTCGTCTTGCAAACCAGCACCGCGCGCTCGATGGCGTTTTGCAGCTCGCGAACATTGCCCGGCCAATCGAATCCGCGCATAAGCTCCATCGTCTCGGGGGCGAGACGCCTGATCGGCTTGTTCATGCTTTGAGTGAACCGTTTCACGAAGTGTTCAACCAACGGCCCGATGTCTTCTCGTCTCTCGCGCAGCGGCGGAATGGCGATCGAAAACACGTTCACTCGATAGTAGAGGTCCTCTCTGAACTTCCCCTCAGCGGTCATCGCCTCCAGATCCTTGTTGGTAGCGGCGATCAACCTGAAGTTAACAGGTATCTCGACATTCCCTCCCACCCGCGTAATCTTTTTCTCCTCGAGCACTCGCAACAGATCGACCTGAGTTTTGAGGTTTATGTCTCCGATCTCGTCGAGGAACAGAGTGCCGCCGTCGGCCATCTCGAACTTACCTTTGCGCCGATAATGCGCCCCGGTGAAAGCGCCTTTCTCGTGGCCGAACAGTTCGCTCTCGAGCACGCCTTCCGAAAGCGAGCCGCAGTTGACCACGACGATCGGAAGGTAGCGCCTCGGGCTGTTGGCATGGATGGCTCGCGCGATCAACTCCTTGCCGGTTCCGCTCTCGCCTCGAATCAGCGCGGTGGTGTCGGACGCAGACACCATCGCGACCTGTTCGAGAACGCGTCGCATCGCGTCGCTCTTGCCGACGACTTCGTGAAACAAGTTCATCTCGTCAATCTTGCTGCGCAGTTGAATGTTCTCCGAAACGAGCTGCTTGCGCTCGATGGCGTTGCGCACGAGGTGCTCGAGATCGTCCGGATCGAACGGCTTCACGATGTAGTCATAAGCACCTTGCTTCATCGCCTCGACCGCTGTCTCGACCGACGCGTATGCCGTCATGATAATGATAGTGGAATCGGGATGAGCCTCTTTGATCTTGCGTTGCAGTTCGAGCCCGTTCATCCCCGGCATTCTGATGTCGAGTAGAAAGATATCCCAGGCTTCCTGGCTGAGCTTCTCGAGGGCTTCGCGAGCCGACGCCGCAACGTCAACCGAGTAGCCCTCTTCTCGAAACCAGCTTCCCAGTGACTCGCGAACGATCGTCTCGTCGTCAACTATCAAAATGCGCGTGTCGTTATTTGTAGCCATGAATCCCTCCGACAGAACACCGATCAAACGGATGCGACGGACGTTCGCGAGTCTGATTCGCGCTGATCCGTTGCGTCGTTCTTCACCCCGCTCGAGTTGTTCTCCGGCAATCGAATCACAAACGTAGTTCCGGCCCCCGGCGACGATCTCACTTCGATCTCGCCCGAGTGGCCGTTGACTATGCCGTACACAACCGCGAGCCCGAGCCCCACTCCTTTGCCTTCTTCCTTGGTCGTAAAGAACGGCTCGAATATTTGCTCCTTGGTTTCTTCATCCATCCCGACGCCGTTGTCGGTGACTTCTATTTCAATCGCGCGACGACCCGGCAGATGCCGCGACTTGATTTCGAGCTGCCCATCTCCTTGCTTCATCGCTTCACAAGCGTTGATCAACAGCGCTACCAGTGCTTGCTTTATCTGTTGCGCGTCGCACACTACATGGTTCAAGTCGTCGCCTAACTGGACCTTTGTAGTAATCCCCATCAAATCGATCTTGTGTTGAATCAGACGAAGGGACTGCACGATGATCTCGTTTATGTCGTTGGGCTCGGGGTTGACCTTGGCCTGCCGGGAGAACTGAAGAAGGTTCTTGACGATCTCACCGCAGCGAGCCGATTCGCTGGCGATCATCGACAGGTACTGCTTCGACTCCGCGGCCGCGGCGCCGCCTGTCAGCTTCTTGAGCAGCAGCTTCGAGTAGACCAGTATTCCCGCGAGCGGATTGTTGATCTCGTGAGCGACGATGGCAGCGAGCTTGCCGATCGAAGCCATCCGCTCGACGTGCAACAGATGCTCGTGCGCCTGCTTGAGCTCGGCTGTCTTGTCTTCAACGCGGCTCTCGAGTGTTCTCGCCCACTCGTTGATCTCATCGTTGGCCTGCTTCAATTCAGCCGTCATTCGATTGAAGGATGTCGCAAGCTCTCCGACTTCATCTTGAGAGGAAACTCTGATTTTGTAATCGAGATCGCCGGCGGCCACTCGCTTCGTTCCGACGATCAGCCGCTTGACCGGCCGGTTGACCATCACCCACATCAGCGTTCCGACCATCAACGAGATAATCAAAATCGCGCCGATTAAGTTCGTGATCATCTGCCGGCCGCCCGCGGCAATTGTCTCGTCGACCTTCGCAAGCGACATAGTCACGTCGACCACACCTAATATCTGCTGGCTCGCCGGGTGCGCGTGGCAGTCGGCATTCGAGCAGCTCGGCTCGTTTTCGATTGGGTTGATCAGACCTAGAATGCGCTCGCCATTAGCACCGGCGTAGATGCGCGTGCGATCGGGGCGATTGAGCCTGGCAAGCGGTTGCTGCTCGGCATGGCAGCCATAGCATGCTTCCGCTTTCTTATCTACTTGCGTGGCCGCTTCATTCTCGTCGGTCGAGAAGCTGACCTTTCCCTCTTCATTATAGATCCGGATCTTGTTCATGCCCGGCTGCGACGCAATCGTGCTGATAGTCTGATGCACCTGTTCGCGATGATTGTTGAGCATGCCGAAGCGAGTGCTGCGTTTTATGGTGTCGCTGATTCGATCGCCCGCGGTGAACGTCATGTCTTCGAGTTGTTGCCGGTGAAGACGAACGTTCTGATAACCGAGCGCAGAAAAGACAATGGCCATCCCGCCGATCAGGCAGATGGTCAGTTTGAGACTCAGATTGATCGATCGCAGTTGACTCAAATTAGTTTCACGCATGTACGGGCGGCCCTCCGTGGCCGCCCCTTTTCGGCAAAAGGTAGTTACGACGAGGGGCGGCCACGGAGCGCCGCCCCTACAAGTTCACTGCGACGTGTGACAGGTCGCGCAATTGTCTGCTTCTTTCAAACTGAAAGCCTTTTCTCCGTTGTGACAAGCACCGCAGCGTTGCTCGTTGTGCATATCCCACCTTGTCGCGTTCGGGGGAGGCTGCATACTGATCTTGAGCATCTTGAACTGCGAGTTGTGACAGGTTGTGCAGTTGGGACTAGTCGCATCGACGTGAGTCGAATGTCTGAACGTCACCACGCCCGGACTCTCTTCGGACTTCGGAAATACCAGGTCCGGCGGTGCATTGAAGTGCTCGAGCCCTCGACTCATGTCAACCTCGACCGCCGCGGCCTTTGCCAGATCCGGCGGCAAAGGTCGAAGCCTGATGCCGCTGTAGGCCAGCCCTATCGCGCTGATCATAAACACTCCCGCCAGCCCGAGCGTTAGCATCGTCGTGCCCATGAGCGGCTGACGCAGCACGGCCGGCGCCGGCAATTCAGCGACTCTCCCGTTCCCGATGCGCTTCGATTCATGCGGGAAAACGGTAAGGTACCTCACTGCTAGTCCAAACAACACGAAACCGGATCCGACAATCATTCCGGTCACCGACAGCTCGGTCCAACTCGGGAAGTACCGAGTACCCGAAGCCACTTCCATCCCGGTGATGCTCACGTTCAAGCGATCCATTATGAATCCCAACACCACCATGAAAGCCGAGATGAACAACCCGAATTCGTTGGTCCGAATGCGCGGAAAAGACAGCAGGATTATCGGCGCGATGACTCCGAGCAAAATCTCCGCCAGAAACATCCGGCTCTCATAAGTAGGCTGGAACGCAAGCCCGAGCACACCTCGTGCGCTCAAATCCTGGAGCCTCAGTACCAGATAGACTCCAAGCGTCACAACGATGACCTTGCCGAGTTGTGAGAGCAGATTCAGCTCGAGGCTCTTTCTGAAAGCTCGGAGGCTGAGAAATGATTCGAAGATTGTCATCGCGCATCCGAGCGCGATCGCCGATATGAAAAAGAATACCGGCAGCAGCGGCGTGTACCACAGCGGATGCAGCTTGTGAGGCACGATCAAGTAGAGCGAACCTAAAGACGATTGATGCAAGGTGGAGAGCATCACTCCGACAATCACAAGCGGTATGGTGATGGCCTTGACTATCTTCAGCGGTTTCTCGAGGTGAAATCTCTCGAACAGCATTGGGCTGAATTCCAAAGCTAGCACGGTGGTATACAAAGTCACACACCACGCTACTTCGAACATCACCGAATGCGGGTTCCACATAATCAGCGGATGCCAGATGCGATACGGCAAGCCAAGATCGAACAGCAGCGCTACGACCACGAGCGTATAGCCTAAGAACGCCGTTAGTAGCGCAGGCCGAATGATCGGCTTGAATCGCTCGATGTTGAATATGTAGACGACCGCGCTGATCGTGAACCCGCCTGCCGCGAGCGCGACGCCGCACAGCACATCGAATCCGATCCACAATCCCCACGGAAACTGATCGCTCAAGGCGGTGCTTGCGCCGAGACCTTTTGTGAAACGTATAACCGTCGTGTACAGACCGGCCGCAAGAATGACGAGCAACACCGCTCGCCAGAATGTCAGCTTTGGTAGACTGATCTTTCTCATAGACCCTCCGGTTGCTCGCGTTCCTTGCGAAGCTTCTCTTCTCGCGCAGCACGCTGGACCTCGTTTCGCCGATTCGTGATCCACCAGATGCCGCCCATCAGCACGCCACCCACAGACACCAGGTTGGGAATCTCCTGAAGCACATTCCAGGTCAGCAGCGGCAGCGGTTCCTTGCTCAGGTTCGTTCGATAGCCGAGGCTTTCGAAGGGAACATCCGAAAGCAACAGCACCGAAGTGCCGCCGACTTCCTCGACGCCGTAGATGTGGTTCACGTACTTGTCAGGGTTCGCGCGAATGCGAGCCTTCGCTTCTTCGATCAACTCGTCACGATCGCCAAACTTCGTCGCGCCAGTCGGGCAAACGGTAGCGCACGCTGTCGCCAGTCCAGCGGCGATGCGATCGCTGCAAAGCGTGCACTTTCTCACTCGTGGCAGAGCCGAGTCCCATTCGTACCTCGGAACGC